>JBFRWL010000279.1:0-9878 GCA_051439565.1 Prochloraceae cyanobacterium | reverse complement strand
CTCGATCTCCCCGCACCAGCACTTCAACTCTTTCTCCAGGAGAGAGCAGCAATTCTCGCACTTCTATTTGAGAAAAATGTTAATCAGTGGTGGTATAAATTTGAGAAAAAGATTTTTCAGATGTGATTCCTTTCCTTGTTCGTTCAGTTCCATATTGAGCGAGTAAGATAGCGCCGGTACTGCTCGCCCTTAGTGCGAGGAATTGTCTGCGGTTAAGTTTTTTGATGATAACTGGAATTTAGGAAAACGATCGCCACTATTAGTTTTGGCTAATGGCAATTTTATCCTCAACTTCCACTACTCCTCGGAACATATTCATGCCACAATGAAAGTCGTAACTTCCTGGCTGTTGTGGTGTGAATTCGATAGGAATTATCTGGTTCACAGACAAGTCTGCAGCTTGATGAAAATCGGGTAATAAAACTTTTTCCAGACAGCTACTAGGATCTTTACGCAAGAAATTAAGCCGTACAGGTTGACCAACCCGAACTACAATGCGATCAGGTATGTAGCCGCCATCAACAGTAATAGTTATTTCTTGAACTCCCTGTTTATCTGCAGCTTGCTGAGTTTTGGTTTTACTGAACAAAAACCACCACAATTCTGCACCAATCAATGTTAAGCCTCCCAGAGTCACGCCAACTTTCAAAGGTAAAGGCTGTTCAATGTGGCGGAATTGACTGGATTTGGCTGGCATCTGGGCTAGTGCATTGGAAGTAACTCCTAACAACAATCCCAGACCGATCGAGGTAATTAAAATCTTGCTTTTGGTTAACATTAATCTTATTCCTCCCCGATTAACTTAAATAGAGACTGTAGGCTGAAACTTGCGCAAACGCAAAGCATTAGAGACTACAGAAACAGAACTAAATGCCATCGCCGCACCAGCGATCATTGGGTTGAGTAACCAGCCAAAGATGGGATAGAGAATGCCAGCAGCAATAGGAATGCCAGCAGTGTTGTAAACAAAAGCAAAAAAGAGATTCTGACGAATATTTCTGATGGTGGCGTGACTGAGTTGAATGGCGGTGACGATGCCGCGTAAGTCCCCAGAAATCAGGGTGATGTCGCTAGCTGCCATCGCTACATCCGTACCAGTACCAATAGCAATTCCTACGTCAGCTTGTGCTAATGCTGGGGCATCATTAATGCCATCCCCTACCATGGCAACAATTTTTCTTTCTGCTTGCAGTGTTTTAACTTGGGCAGTTTTTTGCTCTGGATGGACTTGGGCAACAACTCTGTTGATACCAACTTCATGGGCGATCGCCTCGGCAGTTTGCTGATTGTCCGCTGTCAGCATCTCTATCTCTAGTCCCATTCTCTGGAGTGCTTTCACTGCTTCCACTGAATGAGGCTTAATCGCATCTGCAATGCCTACTAATCCCTCTAATTCTCCATCAACGGCAATCCAAACGGTAGTGTTTGCCTCTGCTTCCCAGGCTTGACTGTAAGAGTGCAAAACTTGAGTGTTAATATCTAAGCTATCCAGCCAGCGCTGGGTGCCAATTTGTACCAGTCGATCGGAAACAATTCCTCGAACCCCCATACCAGGAAAAGCTTCAAAGTCTAGTACTTCGGGAAGTGGCATCTGTACCTTTTGAGACTCCGCGTAGCGAACAATTGCTTCTGCTAGAGGATGTTCGGAATTTTGTTCTACTGCTGCTGCTAAGCGTAGAAGTTTGATTTCATTGCCATGTGCAGTACCGCCGACAGTAACGTAGTTGGTAACGCTAGGTTTGCCTTGGGTAATGGTTCCAGTTTTATCCAGGACAATTGTTTGCAGTTTGTGCGCCAGTTCTAAACTTTCAGCACCTTTGATTAAAATACCGTTTTCTGCGCCCTTACCCGTACCTACCATAATTGAGGTAGGGGTAGCTAAACCTAAAGCACAAGGACAAGCGATAATCAGGACGCTAACGGTGGCAATAGTGGCGAGGGCGAGGTTGCCCGTGACATTGAACCAGATGATGAAAGTGGTAATGGCGATCGCGATCACTACTGGTACAAACCATCCCGTGACTCGATCGGCTAATTTCTGAATGGGTGCTTTACTGGCTTGTGCTTCCTGCACTAACTTGACAATCTGTGCCAGGACTGTATCTTTACCTACTCGCGAAGCTTTAAACTTAAAACTGCCTGTCTTATTAATCGTTGCCCCAATCACCTCCTCTCCAGCTTGTTTGTTGACTGGCATTGGCTCCCCCGTCACCATTGATTCGTCTACTGTCGAAGAACCTTCAGTCACGTCTCCATCCACTGGAATCTTTTCACCTGGACGCACTAAGATTAAATCCCCTACTCTTACTTCCTCAACGGGCAAGTCAATCTCTTTGCCATTGCGAATTACCCTCGCTGTTTTTGCTTGCAGTCCCATAAGTTGGTGAATTGCTGCTGAAGTTTGCCCTCTAGCACGATTTTCTAGCAGTCGCCCCAGTAAAATCAGAGTAATAATAACTGTCGCCGCTTCATAGTAAAGATCGGCTGGGATGCCTTGACTGCGGAAAAAATCAGGTAAAAAGGTAGCAAATAGGGAATAGAGATAAGCTGCACCAGTTCCCAATGCTACTAAGGTATTCATGTCAGCCCCATGACGTTGAAAAGCTTTAGCAGCGCCGACAAAAAAGGATTGACCGCACCAAAACATTACTGGCGCACTCAACACTAATTGCACCCAAGGATCGTGCAGCCACATTGGTATGAAAGGCAGATTCAAACCTGTCATCGCAGGTAATGATCCCACCACTAACAACAGGCTAACGACTCCTCCCCAGATGACTTTGCGCTGCAAATCTTTCTCTTCTGCTTCTCTGGCTACTTTTTCTCTATCTTCGTCGCCAACACTTATTTCTTCTAGGGGTTGGGCAGCATAACCAGCATCAGCTACAGCTTGTTGAATTTTTTCTGGATTTATGTTCTCTGGATTGTACTTAACTGCTGCTTGTTTCAGAGCAAAGTTGACGTTGCACTGGCTGACTCCTCTAAGGCCTCGAATCGCTTGCTCGATCTTGCTAGCGCAAGCAGCACAACTCATGCCTTTTAATCTTAGATTGACTGTTTCCATTATCGTCTTTTTGGCGATCGACCTACTCGATCAGCATAAATTCTCCCATTAGCTGTAAAGTCAAGTAAATGTAACAAAAATATTATTTTTCGTTATCTTGTCTCTTTGGTGGAATTTTTGCAAAAAGTCGTTAGAAATTTCAACAAGTAAATTAGAATTTCACTGGATCACAGTTGCTTTTAGTGATTACTTACCGTTCTAGTGGGTGGAGCTTCTGAGCAGCCACAAAGGACAGACCGCATTTCGTCAGAGCTCGCGCTGTTCTGTTCGCTGCATCGAACTTGTCCAGGAAGTTTAGGGTCAGGTGTTCCCAGTCTCCAGAAGCAACGATCTCCTTCTTGTCGCGGAAATAATCAAGAATATCTGAGGGGTGCTCGCGCGTTTGTTCGATCTCTGGATCGCCGCCCTCATGCTTTGCCGAGATGTTGGGCACGCGATTGGCAAGCTCGATTAATTCGTCGCGACGATTATATGGCTGCCGCACGATGCTTTTCCAAGTCTCGGTGATGTGGTGTTCAAACCGAACAATATCCTCAAGACCCAGATCCTTACGAAACTGAGCTGCGATCTCTATGGTCTCGTTATTAACCGAGTTGCTCCAGTTGAAACCGATCAGAGGAGAACTGCCGTCATCCCTGGAAAATAGCTTGGCACCCAGCAAGGTCCATAGAGCAGCATAGGGGTTGTCGTTCCCCATAAATACCGAGATCTTAAACTCAATGTCCACGCCAAGGCGGTGGAGAAGATAACCAAGCAACACTGTTCCAGGATTGACATTGAGGACCTGACGGATCCCGTAGTTAGTGTAATAGTAAAGGTACTCGTCAAGCCATTGTAAAGCATATTGGTTGGGTTGACCGACACCACCGAAGTAGCCGGCGATCGTCTCGGTTCCGCCTAGGTGAACGTTCGAGCCATCGGTTCCCCTGGTATCGAGGGTTTCAACTAAACTCGCACCTATGATTTGCATGGCTGCAGCAACGGCAAGCAGATCGCCATCAACTTCCTGCTCCTTCATCTTACGCACCCGGATGAAGCGTCCTGGCATGAGTTCCTCATTTTTGATAGCGCGTTTAGCGATCGCGATCGCCCAGGGAAAATACTGACAGGCGCTAATCTCCAGGGTAACGGCAAAATCATCGCTAAACATGAAGCTATCGACCTTGTCACCCAGTAGTTTGCGTCGGTACTCGCCAACGCTAAT
This sequence comes from Prochloraceae cyanobacterium, assembly GCA_051439565.1. Classification (GTDB taxonomy): domain Bacteria; phylum Cyanobacteriota; class Cyanobacteriia; order Cyanobacteriales; family JBFRWL01; genus JBFRWL01. The sequence continues at coordinate 5,610 of JBFRWL010000279.1, read as the reverse complement.
AAACGCGCCCTTGTCAACCTGCTCTTGCAACCACTGTAAGTCGGCTAGATATTCAGGCTGAATGCGTTCGATTTTTCGGAGCAGTACCGACAGATCCATAGCTTGTTTAGCCTTAGCATTGATCTCCTCTGGAGTGCCATATTTGGAGACAACCTCTAGGAAATCGTCGATCGCATCAATATCGGGATTTGTCAGAACTGCGTTGATAGCATCCAGCCTTGAGGGCGGTATTCTGATTCTTTCTCGGAGATCCTCACTCATGATGAGTTTTCTTCTCGGTAAGCCTTATCCGCTTTGAGAATACCCAAAATTCTCAAAACTATTTCTAATTATTTATATTTTATCTTAAAAAGCGAAATTTATCTTGACTAAAAAACAACAATATGGTATTGCAGATACTAAAAGATTTTCGACTACAAATAGCCTCTGTTGGGCATCAGCTGAGTCTTCTTGAGTATTTCTCCAACTTCTCGAATCACGTTCTCAGGAAGTCTTATTCGGGCATGTAGCATTGGTGCTGGGAATCTTTCGGCTTCCGAACCATATGCCATGAAATGATCTATGGCTTTATTAGCATTTGTGAAGGGATTTCCTTTTGGTAAGTTACTGACTAGCCCGAATACTAAATCTATGACCTCGGTTAGTCGATCGGATAAATTTTTAGCTTCCTCGGTTCTCCCGTCTTCTAGCAGAGTGACGATCGCTTTGAGTTGAGCTGAAAAGCAATTAGCAGTGCTGAGAAGTAGACCATGATAAGGACCACCTGATTCGTGTAACCATTTCGCGTAGTGTCCCTCGGCACCCCGGACGAGGAAGACACCACTGTGGCTACTGTCTTCAAGTGCAACGCGATCGCTGCCACTGGTATCTTTGAAGAGGACGAAATTTGGGTAACATTGGGCTAATCGGGCAATCAGTGCTGGAGACATCTCGTTTTCCGTTACCTGCGGTAGCTGGTACATTGCTGTTGGTAAATTCAGTGCCAAAACAGTTTCGAGATCTGCCTGAATTCGCTCCTGAGTCAATTGGGCACCACGGGGAGGACAAACTGTGAACCCACAGACGTTAGTTCGTTTTAGCGCCTCGATCGGATCTTCTACTCCCGCCTTCTGTTTCAACATAGTTAGAGTTTCTGAGATGGTTTCACACATTGAGGAAACATCGGTTTTCAGAACTCCAATCAACAGAAGGGCATCAAGTTTTCCAGCGAGTTCGATCGCCAAGTTGAGCAATGCCTTGACTTCATCCTCACTCATTTCCCATCCATCTCCAGTCGACCCAGGTACGAGAAAAGCGCAAACGTTGGAAATCATCGAAGCCCAGTGTGCTGCCATTCGCTCTTTATCTAGCGCAACCTCCGAGGTGTAATGGGTCAGTGGGGGACACCACAGTTTCGGTATTTCCCCACCGACTAATTCTCTCAAAAGGTTCTGTCGCTGTTGTAAGATTTCTTGGCGATCGCCTAGCATTTAGAAATTTGTAATTCTCTGGGCATTCTAACAGATTCTGGCGGTTTTCATAACTGCAGTAGTTAATAAAACTAAGCGGCAACCTTTGATGCAGCCAGACTTATATTATGGTCTTTTAAATCGACTTGATATTAGGGCTTGTTGAATCAAAGTCTAGGGTCTTTCAGATAAGGGGTTTGAGGCTTTTTTCTGGTTATTTTTTGCCTAAGTCCCGTTATTTGTCTCGGATATAGTCATAGATTTCTATGTATTTCTCCCCAGGGTGATTCCAAGAGTAATCAGACTCCATACCTTGAATGGCAAGCTGACGGAATAGTTTCGGATTTTGATACCATAAATCTAGCGCTCGTCCCAAAGCTGACTCAAGGGCATAATTATCTGTTTGGAAGAATACAAAACCATTTCGCTTTTCAGGCAGGTGTTCCTCGTTGTAATCCCAGTCAAATACGGTATTTACCAGACCGCCGACTCCCCGTACAACAGGCACTGTACCGTACCTTAAGCCGATCATCTGGGTCAGTCCGCAGGGTTCGTAATTACTGGGAACAATAATTATGTCCGCCCCTGCATAAATTGAATGTGATAATTCCTCGTTAAAGCCAATTTCTAAATGGCAGTCGGGATTATTATTTAAGTGGTGTTTCTCGTGCCAGAACCAGTTGTTAATTTCTGGGTTGGTAGCTGAACCTAAGAGAACAAACTGCGCCCCTCTATTTAGAGAGTAATAAATAGCATGGTGAACTAGGTGAACGCCTTTTTGATCGTCTAGCCTACCGATATAGGCAATAATTGGCTTATCGATATCGCGCAAAAGAAGTCGATCGCGCAGGTCTTTTTTGTTCTTAGCTTTAATTTCAAATGTGTCTTGATCGTAGTGATGGAGAATGTAGCGATCAGTTTGTGGATTCCAAATATCATCATCGACACCATTAAGAATTCCACCAAATTTATAGTGGTGGGTTTCTATTGTGGGATTTAATCCACAACCAACGTCACTAAAACGGGCTTCCCAGGCGTGATGAGGCGAAACAGTATTGACAAAATTAGAATAAACGATCCCTCCTTTCATAAAGTTGATGGCACCGGGGTGATTGTTATCCTGTAGGCGATCGTGATGATAATAATAAGCTTCGTTATTTAGTCCCGTTGCTCTGAGAATATCAGCACCAGCTACCCCTTGGTGTCTAAAGTTGTGAATGGTGTAACATACTCTTTGATTCCACATCCCATGCCATTTATAAATCTCGAAAAGCATGACTGGAATTAAACCAGTTTGCCAGTCGTGACAGTGGATGACATCAGGGCGCTTGTTACTAACTAGCAGAAATTCTAAAGCAGCTTTGCTGAAGAAGGCAAAGCGCATCAGATCGTCTGAAGCACCATAGTAATTACCTCGGTTGAAAAAATTATCGTCGCAGTGAGGTTGAATAAAGAAACAGAGTCGTCCATGTACCCAACCACAAAAGACAGAACAGTGGATATCGGCGACATACCAAGGAACCCGCAAGTCGCGATAAGCATCGTGGAGTCCCCAGATGTGGTCGTAGCGCATGCAATCGTACATGGGCAAGATAATCTCGACGCAGTGACCCCTATTTTCCAATTCTCTACTGAGTCCGTAGACCACATCACCTAAGCCCCCAGCCTTGATAACAGGGGCACATTCAGAAGCGATCTGGACAATATACATATTTACTCTTTACTCCTCGATTCTTAACAAAAATTTATTTTATTATCCTCACTACAATAAAACCTTAATTCCAAAACGAGCAAGTATATTTACTTGTTTTTTTTTCAGCTGCGCGATCTCCCAGAGGCGCGAAGCGCCTTTTTGAGCTTATTTGAATTTTATTTATGTCCGACTACTTAGCATATGCACGTCTAATCAAATATTAGGTGGGCGTTACCCTACCATTTAACCTATTCATGACCCATAAGTCTCAGAAGTCTTTCAGTGTGAGGAGTGTGGGAAGTGTGGGGAGAGGGATTATGGTAGCTCACGAGAGAGAGAAAATAGCGACCTTGTCTTAACTCCCCACACCTCCCCCTCCCCCTCATCTCCCCCATCTTGTAAGGGGTTCAGGAGTTGTGGGTAAAGCATAGACCATTTAACACTACTGCAAGGCTTGAATTAATTGCTTTTTAGCAGCTTCTAAAGCCTCATCTAACTTACTCGGATCTCGTCCACCAGCTTGGGCTAAATTTGGTCTTCCGCCGCCGCCACCGCCGCATATCTGAGCAATTCCACCAATGAATTTACCTGCTTGCAACTTCTTATCTTTATTGACTTTGGGACTAAAAGCTGCTACTAGACTCACCTTTCCTGCTGAGGGAATTGAACCTAAAACTACGGTAGATTCGCCCAATTTTTGCTGCAATCTTTCGGCTGCGGTTTGCAAGGCTTTGGGGTCTAAATCTCCCATTTGGGCTACTAAAATTTTAAACTCGCCTACCGACTCTACTTGGGCTAATAATTGGTCAGATTTAGCAACAGCAAGTTCTTGTTTGACCGCTTCTAATTCTTTCTGAGAAGCTTTTAATTCCGACTGTAAGTTATTAATCCGATCGACTATTTCTTCCGGTTTAGTTTTAAAGCGATCGCTTAACTCCCTAACTACTTTATCCCTTACATTCAAATATTCTAAAACAGCAGGACCAGCCACCGCTTCTATCCGCCTTATTCCCGAAGCAATACCTGTTTCCGAGACTATTTTCAACAATCCAATTTCCGCTGTATTTCTCACGTGAGTACCACCGCACAATTCCATCGAAACACCAGGTACATCAATGACTCTTACCTCTGCGCCGTATTTTTCTCCAAACATGGCGATCGCGCCTTTGGCTTTCGCTGCTTCTAAAGACAGAACTGAAGTTTGGGTGTCATGCGCCTCGGCGATCCAGATATTAATTTGTTCCTCAATCTGTTGCAACTCTTCTGATTTGAGAGGACGAGGACAGTTAAAATCGAAGCGCAGGCGATCGAAGGCTACTAAAGAACCAGCCTGAGAGATGGAATCACCGACAATCTTCTTCAAAGCTGCTTGCAGTAGGTGGGTTGCAGTATGATGAGCTTGAGCGCGGCGACGACAAGCGCGATCGATAGTAGCGGCGATCGTCTCTCCTAGCTTAAGAATACCCCTTTCGACGCGACCGTAGTGGACGAAGAAACCAGATTCTTTCTGTACGTCTTCGATGCGCACTAGTAAATTATCTCCACTAAGATAGCCTCGATCGCCGATTTGTCCGCCCGACTCGGCATAGAAAGGAGTTTTATCTAGTACTATTTGTACTTGTGTACCCGCTTCAGCCGCCTCGACAGTTTTCCCTGCTACTAAAACAACTTCTACTCTGGCAGTAGATTGGAGTTCGGTGTAGCCTAAGAATTCTGTAGGATGAATGTGTTCTGCTAGCTTATCTAGACTACCTTGAACTGTGAGGTCAATGGTTTCGTGTGCTTCGCGGGATCGATCGCGCTGTTTAGCCATTTCTCTCTCGAAGCCTTCTACATCCACAGTTAAACCCTGTTCTTCGGCTATTTCTTGAGTTAATTCTAGGGGGAAACCATAGGTATCGTAGAGAGTAAAGGCATCTTCTCCTGAAATCTGTTGTTTTTCTTTTGCTATGATCTCCGTCAGTAATTTTTCCCCTCGTTCTAGGGTTTTGAGGAATTGAGACTCTTCTCTTGTCAGTTCCGCTGTAATTATTTCTTGCCTTTCTCTCACATTAGGATAGACGGATTCCGCCAGGGCGATCGCTGTTTCTGCTACCTGGGGTGTAAAGAGGCTATCGGTAGCACCTCGATCGTAAATACCGATCAAACGTCCGTGGCGCACTACTCGACGAATTAAGCGACGCAAAATATAACCGCGACCAATATTAGACGAAGTAATGCCATCAGCAATCATATGTACCACTGCGCGGACGTGATCGCCAATTACTTTTAGAGATACTTTAGTTTTCTCGTCAACCTTGTGATAGTCGATACCAGCAATTTGTGTGGCTGTTTTAATAATCGGGAAAATTAGGTCAGTTTCGTAATTATTAGGGACTTGTTGCAAGATTTGCCCCATCCGTTCTAATCCCATCCCCGTATCGATGTTTTTGATTTGCAGAGGGGTAAGATTGCCATTCCCATCCCGGT
>JBFRWL010000278.1:0-11254 GCA_051439565.1 Prochloraceae cyanobacterium | reverse complement strand
AGATCGCCTTGGTGAAAGGATGCTAAATCTGATAGGCTTCTTGCTAAAGGAACGCCATCATTGATACCAGGACACACAACTACTTGAGCGTGGATTTGTAAATTTCGCTCCTCAAACCACTTAAACTGTGCCATAATTTGACCCGCACGGGGATTTTTAAGCAAGCGAATGCGTACTTCTGCTTCGGTGGCGTGTACGGAGACATAAAGAGGGGATAGACGCAATCGTTCAATTCGATCCCATTCCGGTGGCGTAAGATTGGTAAGAGTCAGATAACTCCCGTAGAGAAAGCTAAGGCGATAGTCGTCGTCTTTGAGATAAAGACTTTCCCGTTTACCTGGTGGCTGCTGATCGATGAAGCAAAAAGGACAGCGATTATTGCACTGAATTAAACCGTCAAATAGTGCAGTTTCAAACTCTAGTCCTAAGTCGTCGTCGTAGTCTTTTTCTATTTCTAAGTGGTGAATTTTGCCAGTAGCATCGACTACTTCTAATTCTAAGTACTCATCCGCACACAGATATTGATAATCTATCAAGTCGCGGGGTTGATTCCCATTAATAGAAACAATCGCATCCCCAGGTTCAAACCCTAATTCAGAAGCGATCGAGCCAGGAAGTATTTTTGTAATTCGCGCAGGATTGATAGAAGTTTGTCTCATAAATAGGGGAGAGGGGGAGAGGAGGAGTGTGGGGAGTGTGGAAAGTGTGGGGGGTGTGGGGGGGGTGTGGGAAGCACAATGAGCAATGGAAGACAAGGGAGACAAGGGGGAGAATAACAATCAGCAATCAGATAGATTTTACTGCTCTAACAAATAACCTTCAATTAAGATATCGGATTCAATTTTGTGTAACTTTACTCTTTCTAACTTTAATGCTTCGCTCATCTTTGTTAACCCTAAGTCTCCTACAGGAGAAGGCGCAGTTTGACCGCCAATGATTTTCGGAGCAATAAAAGCGAGTACTTTTTGGACGCTACCGTCGGCGATCGCCTTAGCAGCTAAAATTCCACCGCACTCCCACAACACTGTCGATAGTTGTCGCTTGTATAAATATTTCATCACTTCCTTGGGAGTTAAGGACTCTAACTCTACTATCTCTACCCCCTTGTTCCATAACTGTTTCTGCATCTGAGGATTGCTGTCTACTTCAGTCACGAGCAAGGTAGGTGCTTCCTCAATGTCCCATAAATGGCAGTCTAAGGGTAAATCTAAACTGCGACTCATTACTCCTCGTAAGGGATTGTTGCCTGAGATTTGATGGGTAGTTAAATGAGGATTGTCGCGGCGCACGGTATTACTGCCAACAATTACCGCATCGCAGCTCGATCGCAATTGATGCACCGATCGACGAGATTCTTGACTAGTTATCCAAGCACTGTGACCCGTAGTAGCAGCAATTTTGCCATCTAAAGTCATCGCATATTTCAAAATACCAAAAGGACGTTGATACTTAACCCGATGGATAAAAGCTTCATTTAACTGGCGACAAGCTTCCTCTTCTACTCCTACTACCATTTCGATTCCTGCTGCTTTTAACTTTTCGATCCCGCTACCAGAAACTCGCGGATCTGGATCGACCATACCTACTACTACTTTTGACACCCCAGCAGCAATTAAAGCCTCGGTACAAGGGGGTGTTCTGCCATAGTGATTGCAAGGCTCTAAACTAACATAAACAGTTGCTCCCTTTGCCTTTTCTCCAGCCTCTCTCAGAGCAAAAATTTCTGCATGAGGTTGACCAGCAGCAGGGTGAAATCCTTGCCCAACAATCTTTCCTTCTCGTACAATAACAGAGCCTACCAAAGGATTGGGAGAGGTTTTTCCCCAAGCACGACTAGCCAGTTCAATGCACCTGCGCATCATCTGGCGATCGAAATCTGTACCGACAGAAGACTGGTCATAATCTGCGTAGGTATCCCCAGGAAAATCTTTCATCACCAATTATTTCTATATTTGATTAATAGATAGTACAAGTTAAGAGTAGTAGTTAACCGAGAGATGGCAGTTTATGAAGACCGGGAAGCTTTTATTCCCTACACTCGTGCCGATATTATTGAAATGTGTCTTGAAGAAGGAAAGTTATCAGGCGCAGATGCGCAAAAATTCCGCGATTTTTGTCAAATTCTGTCAGCTCATTTTCATTTCTCTTTCCATCATACCTTAGAGAGAATTAAGCATAATTTTGCCCCTTTTAACCCCGATGCTGATACCAAGTTGAGAATTAAACCTACTCCAGCTCAGAAGAAAAAAATGCAAGCTCAATTGGTTGAGGATTTTGAAACTCTTCTCGAAAGAGCTAATTATTTTCCTTTATCTGAAGATAATTTGCAAAAAGCATTTCACGAGAAGTCCTTAATTGAACTAAAAACAGATGTGGATTTTCACGACTTCGAGCGAGTAGTTTGCTATTGCCGAGGCGACATCTATAAAATGACTTTGGTTAAGAAGTTTTTTCGCAAAGTCCCCATCACAGTTGATATATTTGAACGGGTAGCTCTGTTAATTAAACCTAAAGATTTAGAGTACTTTCAGAAGAAGAAGGCTAAGCTAGATAAACTTAATTTTACGCCCGGAAAAATCTACGTCTACCTTTACAAAAATATCCCTAAATTCGATCTAGAATTCCTTTTCCCTAACGTTAAAACCAGTATGACCTGGAAAGATCGGCTGATGTTTGGAATTCCTGCTCTTGGTGCGGCTATTCCGATGTTCTTAAGAGTCGTTCCTCAACTTTTACTAATCATAGGTCTAATTTTATTTATCATTTTTGGCGTGTCAGACCTCGGACCATTTCAAGCCAGCCAAGAACAGTTACGAAATATTCTCCCCGTACTGGTGGCTACTTTATCATTAGTAGTGACCTTAGGCGGGTTTGCTTTCAAGCAGTACACCAGTTATAAAAACAAGCAGATTAAATTTCAAAAAAATGTTACTGAAACTCTGTTTTTTAGAAATCTAGCTATCAATGCTGGGGTTTTTCAATCTTTACTTGATGCTGCTGAAGAAGAAGAAACTAAAGAAATTATCTTAGTTTACTACCATTTACTTACTAGCCAAGAACCTCTAACTCCGGAAAAGTTAGATGATCGCATTGAAGTGTGGATGAACGATAAATTTGACACAAAAATAGATTTTGATATCAATGGACCTTTGCGTAATTTGGAACAGATACGCGGTAGAATTGTCGAAGATAGAGAAGATGAAGATCAGGTCCAGTATATGCCTTTGCTAACTTACGATCGCCAGGGTAATTGCCAAGTATTAGCCTTAGATGAAGCGAAAACAGCGATTGATCGCATTTGGGATAATGCATTTAGGTATGCTTGAGATTCTTGGTACATTAATCTAGAAAGAAAACTGATTCTGGAAAGCGATCGCATCCTCAATATTTTCAATATGTTCAGCTAATGCTGCTACAAATTCTGTCTTTTTCATGCTGGGATTTTCGAGAATCGTATGCTGACAAATAATAGAAGCAATTGGTCCAATTAATTCAGATAATTTCTCTTCAGAGTAACGAATGAATTTTGGCTCTAGGGAATTGCTAATTCCAGTTTCCATGTTTGTCTTGTTACTCTGCTCAATCGAGTTAGTTTTTGCCTTATAAGTTTGCTCGCTACATTCAGTGTTTGCCTTGTTAGTCTGCTCAATCCATACAGATACATAAGAATCATTATCTACCAGCAAGCAGGGAACTCTATGCAAGTATCTTTGACAAAATTTGATAGCTATAGAACGAGCACTTTTGGCAAAATCTGGACCGCGAGTAAATAATTTATCTTCAAACATAAGTTGAGATGAAGACTCAAGATTTTCAGGTGCTAATTGTTCTTTAGTAAGAAAAATCATGGCTTAATAATCTAGTGTTTCTTAACTTCTCTTTCATAGAATAAGAAAACTAAGATCCTGCTGAAGCCAGTTCTGGTCACTTTCTAAACTGGCATAAGATTACACTAAAGACAAGATCACGATCACACCAAGCTATTTCTTGCTGAGTATTTAACTCTCTCCCCGTCTTCTTGTCTCCCTGTTCCCCCTTCCAACAACGGCTAGCAAATTATAGTGCTTGATAGTTTAAGTAGATAGATTAAATTAATTGGAAATATTTATGCTCACCTACTTATCTCGAGGATTATTAGCTTTACACACTAAGTTCAGTAAGCCAGATTTACCTTATAAAGATTCTCTAAATAATTGCTACTAGGGAATCATGTATGTAAGATAATTTATTACTATCTAGATCCTTTGCTCCAAAAATAATAAATCAAACCTAAAGATAACAAAAGACTCGGAGAAAACTCCGAGTCGAGCGGGCCAAGCCTGGCGCTGCGCGATCGCAGCGGACATTACAGGAAATGTTGTTTCCGACTAAGGTTCGACTAGATTTTCTATCCCCTCAACCACTTTAGCGGAGATAATCTTATCTTTATCTGTCAATTGTTCGAGAACTTCTTTACCCTTGACCAAATAGCCAAAAACAGAGTAACGTCCGTCCATCAGATTAAAACCAGGAGGGGTCAATTCCGTATCGAACTTAAAGAAGAAGAATTGAGAAGAGCCGCCATTGGGATCGCTTTCAGGACGCGCCAGCGCTACTGCACCATAAGCATTGAAGGGAAGAGCCAGATCTGGGAGATAAATACCAGCATCTTCTAAAGTAATGCCATAAATTGGTTCTTCCTCATCTCTAACTAATATTTCTAAAGGAATCGCCCTGTATTCTCCTGTATCGGGGTCAACAAAGCCTTCTTCCGAGCCTGGTGGGTTTCCAGTTTGGATGGCGAAGCCACCTTGTATATTAAAAAATTCTAAATCATCATAGAATCCTCGCTGGACTAAATCAACAAAGTTACCAGCAGTAACCGGAGCGCTGTAGCCATCTACTACAAGCGTCATGTCACCTTTAGTGGTTTCTAAGTCTACAGTGGCTCGACCCAATAGTTGAGGTAAGTTAGCGTATTCTTCAGGGACTTCAAAAGGAAACCCTTGTAACATCAATTCTTCTAACGTTGTTATCCGAGCCAGCAGTTCCCGTCGCTTAGTCCAAATTTGTTCTCGATCTTTAGCTTCCGTTGCTTGTTGGAGTTCACCAATGTCTTCTTTGATTTGCTCAATTACAGCTTCAGCTTGAGGCTGGCGCTCCTCTGGTACGCTTTCTAGCAATTTGTCGCTGCGAAGAGTCAAAATCCTCGAAGCGTTCTTCACATTGCTACTAACAGAACTCCAACGCTTGCTTCGCAGGTACTTAGATATACCTTCTATGTCTGCTTGCAGTTGTCGCACTGTTGCGTTATCTATAGGCAGAGCGTACCTTAACAGAGCTGTGGGATCTGTAATTGCATCTCCTTGAGCTAAAGCACTCTTGCGCTGAGGTTGACTATTATTATCAAAATCCCACCAAGCCCCGCTCAAGCCTAGCGATAGTGTTATCAGTAACATGGCTAGGGCAGTTGTTTTGAGCAAGCGCTTGCTCCAATCGAGTAAAAAAATCTTTTGCGGTTTCATAAATCTATTGATCGTTCAAATACCATGCCTTTGGTATATCCCCAAACCATCATCCCACAGCTTCCTAAAAGTTTGTGAAATTCGATCGATATAGACTTTTTTCTCTGGATAGAGCCGCTCATCCGGTAAAATATTATTTTGATTTTTCTAGCCAGTGACATAGCTTCATGATTTCTAGTAACGACTTTCGGACTGGTGTAACTATCGAGTTAGATGGGTCCGTGTGGCGAGTAGTGGAATTTCTCCACGTTAAACCCGGTAAAGGTTCTGCCTTCGTGCGCACTAAGTTAAAAAACGTGCAGACGGGGAATGTTGTCGAACGCACCTTCCGAGCAGGGGAAACAGTTCCCCAAGCTACTTTAGAGAAGCGGACGATGCAGTATACCTATAAAGACGCGGAGCAATTTGTCTTTATGGATATGGAAACTTTTGAAGAGACTCGCTTGAATACAGAACAAATCGGCGATCGCGTTAAGTATCTCAAAGAAGAAATGGAAGTGAATGTCATTTCCTGGGGAGAGCAAGTTTTAGAGGTAGAATTACCTAACACCGTAGTGCTAGAAGTAATTCAAACCGATCCAGGTGTTAAAGGCGATACTGCTACTGGTGGTACTAAACCAGCAATTGTGGAAACGGGAACTCAGGTAATGGTTCCGCTGTTTATTTCAGTGGGAGAAAAGATTAAAATCGACACTCGTAACGATAGCTACTTAGGGCGCGAGTAACCACCATCATTTATTTGTGGCTTTGTTAACAGTGACAATCTAATTCACCGCTGATGAGTAGCTAATGGCAAATAAAAAAAAAATAAACTTTCGCGGGATGTATGATTTGTGTCCATAGATTTTAAAGAAATTCGGGAACTTATCGCAGCGATCGCTCAAACTGATATTACTGAATTAACTCTCAAGAGCGAAAATTTTGAACTGACGGTGCGTAAGAGTGTAACTGCTATTTCTGCTGCAACTCCAGAAGTAATTTCTCAAGTAGTTACTCCCCCTAGCAAGCCGGTAATTGTCCCTACTACCCCACCAGAAACTGCGCCGCCTCCTACTGCGGACAGAAAATGGGTAGAGATTACATCTCCGATGGTAGGAACCTTTTATCGAGCTCCTGCACCCGAGGAACCGCCTTTTGTAGAGGTGGGCGATCGCATTAGTAAAGGACAAACGGTCTGTATTGTTGAAGCGATGAAGTTAATGAATGAAATTGAGGCAGAAATCTCCGGACAAGTAATGGAGATTGTTGTTGAAAATGGCCAGCCACTTGAGTACGGTCAAACTTTAATGTGGGTTAATCCAGATTAATATATAGATTAGATTGATACTCTCATAATTAAGACTTAGGAGGAGAGGGGTGGCAAGGGGTGAGACTACAAGGGAGACAAACAAATAAAAAACAACCAATAACCAGAAATTGACTTTAAATACTGTCCTGGTTATAACCTGAAAGAGGAAAATCTTCTTCAAAGATTTTGCGAGTCATGGGCTGAGTTATTGTAATCCCTTCACCACCTAAAGCTTCAAGTGGCTTTCCTTCCACCTCGATCCAAACTTTGCTCTGAGGGTCTAAACTGCTAGCAGTATAAAGAATTTGCCCCAAACGGGCAATCATTGAAGCACTACCGCCACCAGTAGTAAATTCTTGAGAGAGATTCAGGCGAATTTCGCTACCTTCAACATTTAAGCCGAGTAATTTTGTTCCTTGGGGAATAGTAGTAGTGTAATTTCCATCTTTAGGACCAGTCAATAAACGGTTGAGAGCGCTTTCAATGATTTCTCGATCTCCACTAGATTGCTCTATAGTTACTGAAGAAGGAACCAGCTCTATTTCCCGCTTGGTGATCTTAAGCCAATAAACTTGTCCCGTTTGTTCTGAGGAAAAGTTGGCTGCTACAGGTGGTTTGATTGTTTTAGGGGAAGCTACTATTTTGGGCAGTTCCTGTGGTTCCTCGGAAGAGAAGGTTGAATTTATTGCCCACCAAGCTGTTCCCCCACCAACCGCTAAAACTACTACTGACACTCCAGTAATTAACCCCAGAGAAAAACGACGACCTGGTTGTTGCTTTTGCATAACTAATCTCCTTGATAATAATTTTTGTTGCTTTAATTATTCAACACTTGGGGAGCAAAATAAATGATAGGGACAATCGCCTTAGTTAGATCAGGGTGCCAAGTAGCAAACTTGTTTGTGACTAAATCGTTATCTTGAGTCCAAAATTACTCCTCCTGAGCAGCTCGATCGCTCTTTAAGGCTTCATAACGGATAAATGTCGCCAAATTTAGCTCATCTTCACCTATATTTAATTTTAATACCCAGGCTGTAATTCCCATCTCTTCCAATGTGCGCAAATCTAAACTTTGATTAATCCTGCGAGCAAATCCCTTTAACAATCTCGGAGAAAGTTTTCTGCCATTAATTGTTGCCTGTGGCTCAATTAACTCAATATTTCTTCCTGCTATTAGTTTCACTCCTAACTCCAGCATTATATCTAATGGTTCTGACTTATTTCCCTCAGAACTAGACCGAGACAATTGCATCTGAAAGCGTAGGCGATTATTATCCAGTAAATTCAGGCGCGGATTTAACAATTGAAAATTACCTTGGCTAGAATTATTTCTAGAAACTAAACGATTGAGTAACTGTTGCAATCGAGCTTGTATTGCTTGTGATTCTAGAGCCTGGTTAATATCTTTTTCGGTTAAAACTAGACGCACTCCCCCTTGTACTGGTTCCCTAAAGGATTCATTGAGAACTTTTTGTTTTCCTTGTCGCAGGCGCTTTACATCTACGTATATTGGATCGGTTTCTAGTTCGAGGGTATCAATCCTCAAATCGGCAATTAACTGCAACCCTCTAGTAGCAAGACGTATTCGCTCGGCTTTTCCTTGAAGACCCCGGTAACTAGGAGCGTTGTCAACCCGGATTTCTAGCACCTCGACGGCTTCAATTTGCGATCGCAAGGTATTTTCTAAGACACTGTCTATAACTAATCCGCCAGGGGATACACCAGCTATTAGACTCGATATCACAATTACTAATACTTCCAAGATTTAACCTCTCTAATTAAAGCTATGTCTACTCAAGGAGTTTCTCTATTTCTCCAGTCGCAGCTACGCTCTTATGCAGAAGAATATCGTCGTAATGCTTTCGGCATAGGAGGAGTTACTAATGTTGTTCTGGAAGTTGGGGAACGACAGCCAGAAGATTTTGAGATAATTACCCGTCATTATGTAAATTAAAGTGCTGTAGCCAAACCATCTCCAGCCAATAAGTTAAGAGCAATCTGGAACTTCATGGGGATTTTCTTGACTTTCGTTCCCGATCTAGATAAATACGAAAAAAGTCTTGATCGCTCTGCCATTACCCAAACTGATTATTCTCCAGATTTTAACACCTGGATGGATGGTCACAATAGTCACCTTCTGCGCTCGCGCATAGACGCAGCTTAGATTTATCAGCATCTGACTAAGAGGTGGCTAGACCGAACAGACTAGCAGAGTTACGAACTTCCGGGTGTTTCCCTAGCCCGGATTGTCTTCAAGCCCTCTGATCAAAGGCGTGGCGTAATGACCAGAAATGCTCGGCTACTTGGTCGTAGGGACTTACAACTTAGTAGAAAGGATTATCTCCATACAGGCTGTAGTATGTGGCGTATATCCTGGCAAATCCTTTTCAGAGGTCGGGGTTCACTCATCACAAACTACTGTGTTTCGTGGGCACATTGTCTGACCATTTCAGCGGGTTAAAGAACGTCTTGGTACTGGTGTGAGCAAAAACGACAAGGTAATCAAGAATGTTCTAGTAGAGCTTTGCAGCGACGAGTAAGAAGGGGTCGGAGGATAGATCTTACTATCCCCTTTGCTCAAAGATGTCATCGGCACAAAAGATTTAAGAATAGAAGAAAATCCATGCTGCCACCATCGATTAAAGCTTCTCGCTTAATGGAAATACGCATAGTTAGAAAGCTATGCAATATATTCCCGATGAGCGAGATAGTCTAGGAAGTTGTCAAAGCTGATGTGGATAGAACACTAAATTCTAAATTTGCCTCAGCATATGACTTTGAGCCTCTATGCAGGATAAGACTCACTGTTAACTACTAGCGGGAAGTAAGTTAACAATGGCTGTGTTTGCTGGTTCTTCTTGGGGCTGAATTTGCTTCTGTCGCCATTGCTCTACCTGTTGTGCCCACTGGTAAACTCTCTCGATATACTGGGATGATTGCAGAAGATATTCCCGTTTCGACAATAACTCTTGCCATTCTCTAACCAATTCGCTTTGAGAGAGAATCTGTTTAACCTCTTGGAAATTGTTTGGAGCAGTAGATAAAACTCTCATGGCTATTTCTACATCTATTTCCCAACTGTCTATTTGCCAATCAGGATTTTTAGCTATCTCGGGAGATTGGAGTACCTGCTGTCTTAGCTGCCAATATTTTTGTCTGTAATCGTATGTTTTTCTTCTCAATTGCTCCTGGGAACTGACTACCAGCTGTTGTTCAATTGAGGAGACAGAGCCAAAATTAGTATAGTTGTTAGTTGTCAATTGTTCCTTCTTAGCTAATGCTTTAGCAGCACTTAATTTTTTTCGATCGCCAGATTTATGATGTTTGAGTGATTTGCCAGTTCCTTGGAGAACTGCTAAACCAACTACAGATAAACTAGCCAAGAAAACTTGTGGATTCTTCGATTTTGACCAGGGCAACGATGGTTTTTTCGTAGTTGCTGAATGAGACTCTGTCTCATGCTTGACGCTTTCTTTAGCATTAACTGGTAAGATGCTTCCGTTGATTAATAAGCTAAATGTTAACAGAGTGAATAAGCTTCTAGTTAATTTCATTTTCATCTGATTTAATCTCTTTATCTAGCTGTACACGAACAATTAAATTGCACGGAATCAAGAGCAACAAGTGAAGTTAGGTAAAAAAATGTGCTTGCAATCATTTGCTCTTAAAATAAATAACAACTTAGTAACCTCAAGATTTATATGCTCATTTGCCTAGTTCTCTCTTAACAACAATTAACAACAAAGTTAGCCTAATTATTTGGGAACCATCTAGTAGGTTGTAGCAAAATTCATCCCATCTTTAAAAAAGAATAATACGCGATAAATTATTCGGTGAATCCACTAAAATTACTCAAAATAAAAATTAGCAAATTTTAGGTAAAAATGCTCAAAAATATCTATTGATCAGTATTAATAACAGTGATGATAAGTAGGTAGGTCAAATTAATTAGAAAATGGTTGAGAGAGGGGTCAGAAGTCAGAGGTCAGAATTTAGAATTTAGAGGTAACAACACCCTAGCTAACAGCTAACTACTCATTTCAGTTTTATATTTATTTTTGCCTACCCACTTATATAGAAAACTTTATCTCCAGGCTCAAGCCTAGAGCTTATACTATGTGCGGAACTTATTGCCACAGGTTAGTTTACCCTGCTTCTAAGGCTTTATCTACTGGTCAGTAGTTAAGAAAAAAAGATGACCAACTCTTCGCCTAACCCTTCACCACAACCTCCCCACAATCAACCTAATCTAATTGTCCGTTTTCTCCAAAGGGCAAGAAGTCGCTCGGCGATCGCCACAGGCGTTAGCTTACTGGTGCTGAGTGTAGCAGGATATGCAGGGTTGAGATTCTTCATTGATCAAAAGCTTCCTGGGCTGCTGTCCAAACAACTCAGCCAAACTTTAAATCGTCCAGTCAAGGTAGGAGAAGTAGAAAGCTTTTCTCTAACTGGTATCGGCTTC
>JBFRWL010000277.1:0-8714 GCA_051439565.1 Prochloraceae cyanobacterium | reverse complement strand
AAATTGTCCCTTGTTCGTCTTCCATCTTGTCCCAGTCTTCTAACAAGATATGATGGCATTCTCTTCCAGGTGGTATTACTTCTGCTTTTACTCCCAGATGCACACTCAAGAAACTCGGTGACTTTTGATAGCGATCGCGCCATCTTTTCTCTGCTGTTGGTATATTCTCAGTGGGTATTAATTTTTCAAAGGTATCCCAGCGAGTAGCATTAGAAACAATGCGTTTTGCTCGATATTGTTTGCCATTGGCTAACTCTACTCCTACTGCTTTGCCTTTCTCAATTAGAATCTTAGTGACTCTGGCTTTATACTGAATTTCGCCGCCGGCTTTTTCTAAACCTTCAACTAATTTCTGGGCAATTTGACCCACTCCCCCTTGAGGATAATTAATACCGCCGTAATGTCGATCGGAAAAAACCATGCCAGCATTAATCATTGGCGTGCGCGAAGCTGGCACTACTGACCAGCAGTAACACTCCATATCGATAAATTTCAACAGTTGGGGATCTTTAATGTAGCGACGAGCAATATCTCCAGCATTAAGCGGTAAGTATTTAACTAATCCTAAACAAGCTAAGGGATGCTGGAAAAATACCCGCATTAAATAGCCTAGTTCTTCGAGTGATAGTAATTCTATAGTATTGAGGCAGTTAAAAACTTTCCAGCACTCGTCATAGAAGCGGCGAATGCCTTCTCGTTCCTGAGGAAAATAATTTGTCACTTGTTGCAAAAAATTCTCATAATCTTTATAAACTTTTAGCTCTAAATCTTGAGGAAGGTGATAGTGAATCTGTACCGGGTCGGGAATAGTCTTTAGACTAACATTTACTGCATCTAGGGCACGGGTAAGCAAATTAGTAGTGCCCTCACTACCAAAACCAAAAATCATCGAGGCACCCACATCAAAGCGATATCCTTCTCGATCGAAGTATCCAGCGCTACCACCAGGGATGAGATAGCGTTCCAGAACTAAAACTTTGGCTCCCTTAGCTGCTAGCTGAGTGGCTGTTACTAAACCGCCAATACCAGAACCAATCACAATAACATCGTATTTTCTCGGATAAAAGTCTTCTCTAGGCTGGGAAACTGTGGACGAAGGAGTCATAAAAATCAGTCAACTGAAAGAATTGTCCGATCTTATAGTTTATCGCCAAAAAAAAAGGGGAGCCGCCTATCTACCAAGCTTAAGCTCCCACCTGCCGATCCTTGAGAGGAGAACACTGAGTATTAATATAAGCTTGTTAAGAATACATGTCAATAAATTTGGCATAGTAAATACAAAAATTTTTGTTAATTCTTAAATGCAAAGGGACTGGGGACTAGTGATTTACTCTTTAATCGCCTCGGGGTACCACGATCGCGTTAAATTCTTCTAGGTTAGCGATCGCTTGGGGTTTTTGCTTATTCTTCTTAGTTAATATCTACAACTTTTTGGGGCGATTGCGACTAACCATTAACCTCAAATCTGAAACCTGAAACCCTATGATTTGCTAACTTTGAGATCTATCAGCACTATGCTTTTTGATGATTCAGAATCGAAATTGAGAAAATGTCCTAACGCTCTTTGGGACTGCTATAGTGAATTTATTTTTTTCCACTTAATGATAAGTTTATTTACAACTGTTATTTGTGAAGAACAGTTTAAGGAACTTTATTATTGCAGTTTCTGAGCTGAGTGTTACACAGATGACTAATTCAACATTAATACCTTGTCGCTGTTGCATATACTACCGACTAGACAGAAGCGGAACTGGTGAGTGTCAACGCTTGCAAATATCAGTCAAAGGTTGGTGGGAAGCTTGTGATTTAGCTGTTCCATCTGCTGTTTGTTCTAACAAGCAGGTTGGTTAGACAGCTTTGATCAAACTTTTTAGAGAAGTCGGGAACAGGCAACGGGAAACAGGCAACAGAGACTGGAAAGCCCACGTTCTACCCTGAAGGGTAGGCGTGGGTAAGTCATCTCAAATAGATCACTTTAAAAGGGAATCAACAAACTAACTCCCACTGCTGTATCGTTTTGTTCGCGTACTCTCAGTTGATGCCAAGTAGAAAAACCTACCCGATTAGTTACGTATAGATCTACTAAAGGATTAAGATTATCCTGGGTCGGTTCTAGTCCGAGAACGTTTGACAGGTTCCAGCGTAAACCAACATTCCAAGGAATAACATTTTCTAGCTGATTACCAATAAAAGCATTGCCATTGCTGGTGAAATTTGCCCCTACTTCCCCCACAATACTAAAATCTTCAGAGAGTGGCGCTGAACCACCAAAATTAAATCCAGCAATTTCTGTTCCTTGTCGTTGCACATAACCAAGAATAGGGGTTAACCAAAGGGCTGCACCACTTTCAAAATCATAATTTAGCGGGAAAGAAACAGTAAAAATAAACCTGCGTCCATCCTCATTATCTCTTTGGAAGAACCAGGGAACGTTTCCATTCACACCCCGACGCTCAGATTCATTCTTGTCGTTGTTGATAAAATTGATAAAAGTCTCGTTAGTTAACCCAATCGTTGCTGCCAAACTAGCGGTGAGAAATTCTCCCTCTCCTTGGTTAAGTAGGCGAATTTTGCCGCTAAACCCCTGTTCTGACTCGTCTACGTCGCTGGTAATATAATCTAGATAAATTCCTAGCTCGAAGTCCTTGAGCATCCCATAACGTAATGCGGCGAGAATCCCTTGACTGCCACCTTGCAAGTTAACAATAAACTTTTCGCGGGGTAAAGTACCTCCATCAAAAAAGCCTAATCCGTCCGTGGTTAGAGGCGTAACTTTCCCCACTTCCTCCCTGGCAAAACTGTCAGGATAGCTGCTGTTAGCAGGAATGAAGTCTGGCATGAATAACAACCCTACTCCTAAAGCAGTATATTCCCGATCAGCCGTTAAGGAGAGGGGAGCTTTGCTACCTTGAGTATTAGTAGCAAATAGATCCACAGCTAAGCGAGGATTGACTAGATAGCGCAAACCTGCATTGAAAGCGATAGTTTTTTCAGGGTTTCCTGATGCTCTACTGATACTATTATTGCCAGTGACAGGAATGAAGGCATCTCCCCAAAGAATTAGGCGACGGCTGATACTATAGGAGACTGCACCTGTAAAGCCGAAAGTAGTGCCGAAAGAGCCCGGATCTTCTGTGGGAGGTCGATGTATGTGAAGGGCGTTTTCCTGCTGAAAGAATGCTACTGTTGGAGAAAAGGTTAAACGAGCGCGATCGCCAACAGCAGCCGTAAAGGGAACTGCAAGGGCTGGTACTAGTCCTGATCGCGAGCCTTCATCTACGATCTTGCCGTCCTTGCGGAAGGAATAACCCCTGTTGCCTACCGAAAGAGATACGATGCCGCTCAAACCCAAAGTCCTCGAGGAATTTTGCCACAGTCTTTGCTTGAGTTCTAAAGTTAGCTCTTGCTCGGAGAGAAAAAAGTTTTTTCCTTCGGGATTGCGATTGGCCTCAAACTCCCCCTGAGTACCTGGAAAGGCAGTATCTACCCTTTGAGATTCTAAAGTTAATTCTAAGTCATCGGTGATACCCCAGGTAAAGCCAAAATTTTGGTAGCTTGCTGTACCATCTTCTTCTACAGAACCAGGGGTGAAAAATAAGCGATTAATTATGTTGAAGACAACTTCTCCTTGACGCAAATGCTCTGCTGTTGACTGTTGAAAGTGTTTAGTTGCTAAGGGACTGTATATTGGTTCGGAACTGATTTCTAATTGAGAATTATTTGTAAATAAGTTTTCGCCACTTGATAGAGAAAAAGCTTCTGGCAAGGCAAAATCGGACCACTGGAGCGTTGTTGAGGGGATAGCTAATTGCCGATAGTCCAATTCATCAGGAGGGGTTGAGGTTGTTAGAGGATTAGTTTCCGGTTCGGGACTGGCGATACTGTTTGGATTGTTTGCCCCAAGAGCTAGTAATGTCAAGCCAAAAAGGACGATCGTTTTAATTTGCATCTTTACGATTTAGTAACTTAATAAGTTGAGATAGCAAACTAGATTCAACTCTAATTAATCATCTCAGCTTGAGTTACTTTCGAAGAATTTTTCAACTTCTGGGCGAAAGTTTAGACTTTTATGATTACCATAAATCAATTTTTTAGTAAAGTTAATTTATATAAAAAAAATATTGAGTAAATACTCTATTCTTTATAAAGAAATGTAAAAAAACATCTCATTTTTGTTATCAAATTGTGTCAAATAAACGCTGAGATATATATTTGGCGAGTTTTTTTGCTAGAAACACATATGGGTCTGTTTACTAAGTTCAGAGAACAAACAGACCCCGTCTTTATATATATCTATCTGCTACTTGCCGATCGAAGGAGAATACATATATGTTCACTCACGTCAAGTCCACCATTCGCCACATTGCGCCAGAAAAGCTCAAAGATCGTTCTTTGCTCAAGGTGGTCTATGTCGTGTTAGAGCCTCAGTACCAAAGTTCCCTATCGGCAGCCGTAAAACATATTAATCAGAACAACCCTGATATAGCAATTGAAATTAACGGCTATCTGATTGAGGAATTGAGATCTCAGGAGAATTACGAGGACTTTAAGCGGGATATCGCCGAAGCGAATATTTTTATTGCTTCCCTAATTTTTATTGAAGACTTAGCAGAAAAACTAGTGGCAGCAGTAAAACCTCATCGAGATGCCCTAGATGCGATTGTAGTCTTTCCCTCCATGCCTGAGGTAATGCGCCTGAATAAATTGGGTAGTTTCTCTATGGCACAGTTGGGTCAATCAAAAAGCGCGATCGCCCAATTCATGCGCAAGCGCAAAGAAAACTCCGGTGCTTCTTTCCAAGACGGAATGCTCAAGCTGTTGCGGACCCTGCCCAAAGTACTTAAGTATATGCCGATCGACAAGGCACAGGATGCTCGCAACTTTATGCTCAGTTTCCAATACTGGCTGGGAGGTTCTTCAGAAAACCTAGAAAACTTCCTGTTAATGCTGGCAGATAAATACGTCTTAGACAAGTCAGAACTCAAAAATCAAAAGTCAAAATTAATAGACTATCAAGAACCTGTAGTTTATCCCGATATGGGGATTTGGCATCCTCTCGCGCCCAAAATGTTTGAGGATGTTAGAGAATATCTGACCTGGTATAAGATGCGATCAGACGTTTCTGACGACCTTAAAGATCCTTTAGCTCCCTGTGTTGGCTTAGTACTGCAACGCACGCACCTAGTTACCGGAGACGATGCTCACTATGTAGCTATGGTACAGGAACTAGAGGCAATGGGCGCGAGAGTAATTCCCGTATTTGCAGGGGGTCTGGATTTTTCTAAACCAGTAGATGCTTATTTTTGGGACAGTCCTTTCGGGGAAGTCAAAAATCATCCTAATTCTACTGCCCCCATTGTAGATGCAGTAGTTTCTTTAACTGGATTTGCCCTGGTTGGCGGTCCAGCCAGACAGGATCACCCCAAAGCAATTGAATCTCTCAAGCGCTTGAATCGTCCCTATATGGTAGCACTGCCTCTAGTATTCCAAACTACTGAAGAATGGGAGGAAAGCGATCTAGGCTTGCATCCAATCCAGGTAGCCTTACAAATTGCTATACCCGAACTAGATGGGGCAATTGAACCGATTATTATGTCGGGACGAGACGGGATGACTGGCAAGTCGATCGCCCTGCAAGATCGCATTGAAGCCGTTGCCCAAAGAGCCTTAAAATGGGCAACCTTGCGTAAAAAGCCCAAACTAGAAAAGAAAATCGCCATCACTGTCTTTAGCTTCCCCCCAGACAAAGGCAATGTTGGTACCGCCGCTTATCTCGATGTTTTTGGTTCTATCTACGAAGTGATGAAAGCATTGCAGAACAACGGCTACGAAATCCAAGACTTGCCTGAATCTCCCGAACAATTAATGCAGGAAGTGATTCACGATGCCCAGGCACAATACAAAACTCCTGAATTAAATATCGCCTATCGGATGTCGGTAGAACAGTACGAACGACTCACCCCCTATTCTGTCCGCTTAGAAGAAAATTGGGGACCCCCGCCAGGAAATCTCAACAGCGACGGACAAAACCTGATCATTTACGGCAAGCAATTCGGTAATATCTTCATCGGGGTACAACCTACCTTTGGTTATGAAGGCGATCCCATGCGGCTGCTGTTCTCCCGTTCCGCCAGTCCTCACCACGGTTTTGCCGCTTACTACACTTATTTAAACCAAGTCTGGCAAGCCGATGCAGTCTTGCACTTCGGCACTCACGGTTCTTTAGAATTCATGCCAGGAAAACAGATGGGAATGTCTGGAGATTGTTATCCCGATAGCCTGATCGGTAGTATCCCTAATGTTTATTACTATGCTGCTAATAACCCCTCCGAGGCAACCATTGCCAAACGCCGCAGCTATGCCGAAACTATTTCCTATCTCACTCCTCCGGCTGAAAATGCAGGTTTGTACAAAGGTTTAAAAGAACTAAGCGAGTTAATTGCTTCTTACCAAACCCTCAAAGATACCGGACGCGGCATTCCCATTGTTAACACCATTATGGATAAGTGTCGGTTGGTAAATCTCGATAAAGATATCGATTTGCCCGATAGCGATGCTAAGGATTTAAGCGCCGAACAAAGAGATGCGATCGTCGGTTCTGTCTATCGCAAGTTGATGGAAATTGAATCGAGGTTATTGCCTTGCGGGCTACACGTTATTGGCAAACCACCCACAGCCGAGGAAGCAATAGCAACCCTGGTAAATATTGCCAGTCTGGATAGGCAAGAAGAAGAAATCCTCTCCTTACCTCGCATTATTGCCAACAGTATCGAACGGGATATAGAGGAAATTTACACCAACAGCGACAAAGGTATCTTAGAAGATGTAAATTTACTGCAAGAAATTACCCAAGCAACCCGCGACGCTGTTAGCGCCCTCGTACAAGCGCAAGTGGATGCAGAGGGACGCATTTCGATGATTTCTAAACTTAACTTCTTCAATTTGGGCAAAAAAGCGCCTTGGGTCGAAAAATTACACGAACTGGGTTACGCCAAAGTAGATACTGATGCCCTCAAACCCTTGTTTGAATATTTAGAATTCTGCCTGGAACAAGTCTGTGCGGATAACGAACTGGGGGGATTACTCAAAGCGTTAGAAGGAGAATACGTCCTTCCTGGACCTGGTGGCGACCCGATCCGCAATCCTGACGTATTGCCTACAGGGAAGAATATTCACGCCCTCGATCCCCAATCGATCCCGACGATGGCAGCAGTTAAGTCGGCTAAAATTGTAGTCGATCGCCTGCTGAAGCGGCAGATGATCGAAAACGGCGGCAAATATCCAGAGACGATCGCTTGCGTCCTTTGGGGAACTGATAACATTAAAACCTACGGAGAATCTTTAGCCCAAATTATGTGGATGGTGGGTGTTAAACCAGTACCCGACGCTTTAGGACGGGTGAATAAGTTGGAATTAATTCCCTTAGAAGAATTAGGTCGTCCTCGCATTGACGTAGTGGTTAACTGTTCCGGTGTCTTCCGCGACTTGTTCATTAACCAGATGAATTTGCTAGACCAAGCAGTAAAAATGGCTGCGGAAGCAGACGAACCTACAGAAATGAACTACTTGCGCAAACACGCTTTGCAACAAGCAGAGGAAATGGGAATTAATCTGCGTCAAGCAGCTACCCGCGTCTTCTCTAATGCTTCTGGTTCTTATTCTTCTAACGTGAATTTAGCAGTAGAAAATAGCACTTGGGAAGAAGAAGCAGAGTTACAAGAGATGTATCTCAAGCGCAAGTCTTTTGCCTTTAATTCTGACAATCCCGGAGTAATGCAGGACGATCGTAAGGTGTTTGAAGCGGCGTTAAAAACTGCTGAGGTTACTTTCCAAAATTTAGATTCTTCTGAGATTAGTTTGACGGATGTTTCTCACTATTTTGATTCCGATCCGACCAAAGTAGTGGCTAATTTACGTCAAGATGGCAAGCAACCCACTGCTTATATTGCCGATACCACCACTGCTAATGCTCAAGTACGTACTTTATCAGAGACCGTGCGCTTAGATGCCCGAACCAAATTACTCAATCCTAAATGGTATGAAGGAATGTTAAGTCACGGTTACGAGGGTGTCAGGGAACTCTCCAAGCGTCTGGTAAATACTATGGGTTGGTCTGCAACTGCTGGCGCGGTGGATAATTGGGTCTATGAAGACGCTAACGATACCTTCATTAAAGATGAAGCAATGTGTAAGCGGTTAATGAATTTGAATCCCAATTCTTTCCGTAAATTAGTCGGTACTTTATTAGAAGTAAATGGTCGCGGTTATTGGGAAACTAGCGAAGATAATCTAGATCGTTTGCGCGAGTTGTATCAGGAGGTTGAAGACCGGATTGAAGGGATTGAATAATTTCTAATCTGGATATCTAATCCTAGAACACGATGTGTAGTAGAGACGCTCCATATAACCTCTCTACTACACATGAAAATTAAATCAATTTTATAGGACATAAGTTTAAATTATTAGGTAAAGTCCAAATGATGCAAGGGTTTCAGAGATAGCGATCGCTTAATTTGTGTGTTTTCAGGATAATTTGTCAGCTCGAATCTAATTAATTGCTCGAGAATATTAAGTTTAATTTCTTTGACTTGAAGCTATAGAAAAAAGTGCTAAATTAATAAATGAAGCAGGTAAGCTTCCCTGGCAGATACAACAGCCAGCTTAAACTTAGATAAGAGGTAAATTAAGCTGTTTAATCTAACATCTGTCTCGTT
>JBFRWL010000276.1:0-4225 GCA_051439565.1 Prochloraceae cyanobacterium | reverse complement strand
GTAATCTCAGGTGTTAGGTGTTAGGTATTGAAGAGTCTCCAACACGAGGAGGATTGTGCTTAAAAGCTTTGATTGACAAAGGTTTCATTTTTATTCAGCAAGCCTTAATTAGCTAAAAACCTACAACCTCGAACACAACCAACTTCTTGGCATCGAACTCAGGTTAACTTTAAGCGATCGATCTAGACGGGACGGTAATCTCTACCAACTCAGATAAGTCAAGTAATTGCAATAAAACTTTATAATGTTTATTAACAGTTCTTTACATATTGTCTGAACTCACAAAAATTAAGCGAGGCTTCTAGTCATGAAAAATCAGGAATCTAAAGTCGGCTTTACTCAATTTGCTGAAACCTGGAATGGTCGTCTAGCCATGCTGGGCTTTGTCATTGGTCTAGCTACTGAGTTGCTCACAGGTCAGGGCATTCTCTCCCAGTTGGGTCTAATGTAGTCAGTCAGTTTCCTGGCACGCAAGTGACAGAAAACTTTTGAGTTGAATTGTAATTGAGTGCATCTCAGCAGAAGTCACGAGCTAGTGAGAAAGTGGGCAGTGATAGTCTCAGCTTTTTCATCCTTTGGCTGATTTCTGCTGAGGGGTACTAATCTTAGTTGATTTGAGAAGGAGTTAGCGATGAATCAGTCGAGCCAATTATCTTTGGAACAAGAATTTAACTTGAGAAAATTTTCCGACCAAGTGCGAAATCTCTCCCGCGAACAAGCGCAGGATTTACTCATCGAACTAAACAAGCAAATGATGATTCAACAGAACTTGTACCAGGAATTACTGAAGCCCTATTGGGGAATAGGTACAACCCCAATGTCTTTCCCAAGTTTTGAGTCTGACAGCTTTACCAGCTAGCTCTCGATCCTGAAACTTTTTTCAACACTCAATTCGTCTACTGGGCGATCGACAAAATGAGCTGCTGCATCAAGGCTGCTAATAAATCAATTCCTTTTGCCCATAATTCCAGTCAAAATTATCGGTTTATGTTCCCCAATCTTCTCGAAGCAACCAAACAATACTGGCGACAGCTAGATGAATTAGAAGCTGCTTATCAGCAAGGCAAAATCCCGCTAGAGGAAGTAGATGCTAGAGTAACTGAGTTGATGGCACAATTGGCTCAGGAACGCCGCGCCGCTTTTACCTATTTCTGGCATGGCTGGCAGTATTGGCTGAGTGCACAAAGAGAAACTCTCATCGGTTTAGCTATTTTGGCCCTCCTCACCTATGCTTGGGTCTCCGTCAGTTCAATTTCTTAATTTTCAATTCAGCTTGATTTAGTCGGAGAAAGTAATTCATGTCCAACTCATCACCAGTACAAGTGGGAGACCGCGCTCCCGTCTTTACTCTCCCCAACCAGTCCGGTACTCTCGTCAACCTCACCGACTTGTTGGGACAAAAACCGATCGTCCTCTACTTCTATCCCAAAGACGATACGCCCGGATGCACGGCTGAGTCTTGTGCCTTTAGGGACAGCTACGAAATTTTCCAGGAAGCGGGAGCAGAAGTAATTGGCATCAGTGCTGACACGCCCGCATCCCACCAACAATTTGCCAGCAAATATCGACTTCCTTTCACCCTTCTCAGCGATACGGACAATCGAGTCAGAAAGCTTTATGGCGTTCCCGCCACCCTGTTCATACTCCCCGGCCGCGTGACTTACGTTATTGACCAAGAAGGAATTGTCCGGCACATCTTTGACTCCCAACTTGATTTCAAGGCTCACGTCCAGGAATCCTTGAGTGCACTGCGAGGTCTCCAAGCAAATTAGAGTTTTTAAGTATTTGCCTGAGAGCTTATAGAATCGTGGTTCTTCTTGCGCCAAACAAATCAACCTTACAACTAATGCACAATAAAATTAGAGAATTTTTGAGAGACTATGCTGCAACCACCTGGTTTTAGCCAGTATTCCATTACCACTAGCCTAGGAGAAATGGTGTACTACACTGCCCAAGAAGCTCCTTGGCTTAGAGAAGGGGACGAAGCCAAGCCTCTGCCTACTCTAGTCTTCTTGCACGGCTTTGGGGGCGGTTCCTCTGCTTATGAGTGGTCTAAAGTTTATCCAGCTTGGGCGACTGAATATCGTATCCTGGCACCGGATTTGATTGGATGGGGAAAGTCTGCTCATCCGGTTCGGAATTACCAGATTGATGACTACTTGACTACGATTACAGAATTCCTCGAGAAAACTTGCGACCAACCGACGACAGTAATTGCTTCGTCTCTAACAGCAGCCTTCACTATTCGAGTGGCTGTTGCCCGTCCCGAGTTATTCAAGTCCTTGATTCTTACTACACCTGCCGGACTTTCAGATTTTGGCGAAAATTACCAGCGCAGTTTCTTTGCCCAACTAGTCAGCACGCCGATTCTCGATCGCCTTATCTATAGCACTGGCGTAGCCAACGAGTTAGCAATTCGCAGCTTTTTGGAACAGCGGCAGTTTGCTCGCCCGGAACGGGTTTATCCAGAGATGGTTCAAGCTTACCTGGAAGGAGCTCAACAACCAAATGCAGAATACAGTGCCCTCTCGTTCGTGCGGGGAGATTTGTGCTTTGACCTATCGGGTTACATCACCCAACTAACTACTCCCACCGCCATCATTTGGGGTCGCCAGTCTCAGTTTACCAGTCCGGACATTGGGCGTCGTCTAGCAGAAATGAATCCGACGGCGATTAAGGTTTTTCAAGTAATAGAGGATGTTGGTCTCACACCACAACTGGAACTGCCTGCCGTCACTATCGGCTTGATTCGTAGATTTTTGACCTCAGAACTTGTCCAAAATTAATAGCCTAGTTGCTTATGAAACTACCCGACTTAGATATCCCAACTGTCGATCGCATCATCGAAATGGCTTGGGAGGATCGGACTCCCTTTCAAGCTATAGAAATTCAATTTGGTTTAAGCGAAAAGCAGGTTATTGCCCTCATGCGGCGAGAAATGAAGTCTTCTAGTTATAGAATGTGGCGCAAGCGCGTCACTAGCAGAAAAACTAAGCATCTACAAAAAAGAGATTTTTTGGTAGGTAGATTTAAATCAAAAAATCAAAAAACTATATAATTGACTGCACGACAGTTAGGTAGAAGTACAACACCAAGAACTACTTGAACTACAAAATCGCTATAAAAAACACATAAGAAACCCAGCCACTAACTAATAATATTACTGGTAAAAAAAATGCTGCTGTAGCTTCAGAAAAGTTCAATATCTGCGTACAGCCAGAATACAAAATAAGAATTGTATAGCAGCAAGCAAATATAAGAAAAACCAATAACATAAAGCTAGGTAAACTAGCCGAAAAAATACTAGCTAATGCGAGAAAACCTAGAGGCAAAAGAGATGCACCGGCAACAAAAATATTACCAGCAAAACTAACGATTCGCCGAGACATAAAAATAGTGATCGCGCTGACAAATACTAAACTAATAAACGGTACCCAACCAATAATTATCAGTTTAAACAGAGGCAAATTAGCTAAACTTCGCCAGCCTAGATAGGCACCGCCGACAAAACAAAGATTGATGACCGCGCCATAAAAAATTCCCACAGCGATCGCTTGTTTGCTTTCTAGTCGAGCAAAAGCTGGTAAAAGTCCACCACCAGGATTGACAATAAAGGTAATAAATGTCTTAAACCCATGCTCCAGTAAATCTTTACAATCTAGATAAAAACTATTTAATTTATTTCTGTTCTTATGGAGATTTTTAAGAGTACCTATTGCCAGTTGATAGCCACTAAAATCTTTTTGTTGCTGAAAAAGTTCGGCGGCGATTTGTAAATCTTTTACAGCTTGAGTATCTTCTTTTAATTCTAGATAGGCTAAACTACGATGATAGTAGGCTTGAGCATAATTATTAGATAAGCGAATTGCCTCGGTATAAGCTTCAATTGCTGACTGAGCATATCCCAGACGATAGCGAGAACGTCCCTGATAGTAATAAGCTGGAGCGAAATTGGGGTCAATGTTCAGTAACTGCTGACAGTCTGCTAAAACTCCGCGATCGTCTCCCAGTTTATAATTTGCCTCACACCGCTTGCGATAAGCTTGAAAAAAATCTGGGTTGAGTTCGATCGCCCTGCTATAATTCTCAATGGCACCCTGATAATCTTTTTCTAAGGCTTTTTCTGCGCCTCGAACGTAGAAATCTTTATAGTTGAGTCTGGTTGTCTGTTCTCTGGTCTCAAAATCAGAAGGTTGGTCATACTGGCGACGCTTAACAGAATCTC
>JBFRWL010000275.1:0-3548 GCA_051439565.1 Prochloraceae cyanobacterium | reverse complement strand
CTTCCTGCTAGTTTAACTTTTGGGTTTCTCCCAGTAATTCCAGTGGTGGTTATTTCTTCACTAATTATTATCTTAGGAAGTATTTGGCCAAGACAAACTTTGAAGCTTGAAGAAGGAGACAGAATCCAGGAAACAGAGTCAATCAGGTAAAAATTATCCCAATTCCATTTAAAATTGCTACACTTCGATTAGGAAATAAACCCTCACCACGTCACCCCATCCCCCCGTCTCCCTGTCAGACTACGGACAGCAAATTGAATTATTGACAGCTTAACCATTTTGCAATGCAGACTATTAGCCTAGATCGAATAACTTATCCTATAGTAGAAACCTTTCACTCTGTTCAAGGAGAAGGTGCTTGGACGGGAGTTAACGCCTTTTTTATTCGACTAGGAGGCTGTGATGTTCGCTGTCCTTGGTGCGACACCAAGCAATCTTGGAATTCTAAGCCTCATCCTCAGCGTAAGATAACAAATTTGGCACAGGAGGCTAAAGCTGCGAATCCTGCTATTGTAGTTATTACTGGGGGAGAACCCTTAATGCACGATCTCAACCCTTTAACTGAGGAACTGCATGGTTTGGGCATGCGGGTTAACCTAGAAACTTCTGGCGCTCATCCTTTTAGCGGTCACTTTGACTGGGTAACTTTCTCCCCTAAAAGATTTAAACCACCTCATGAGAGTATCTATAACCATGTAGACGAATTAAAAGTAGTAGTAGTAGATACTGAGGATTTACAATGGGCAGAAGAACAAGCGGCTAAAATTCCTCCTCAAGCAGTAAAGTATTTGCAACCAGAATGGAACACGCCCCAGAGTCAAGATTTAGTCTTTGAATATGTCTTAGAACATCCTGAGTGGCGCATTAGTCTACAAACTCATAAGTTTCTGAGAGTTAAGTAGGTGGGTCAAATTAATTAGAAAGGGGACAATAAAAAACAGCAATGAGCAATCAACAATCAGCTAACTCCTGATTTCGGTTTTATATTTATTTTTGCCTAGCCACTTAGGTGAAGAAGAACGGAAGTAATAATCAATCAAGAATAAAAAACGTATTTTAAGATGAAACCAAAAGCTATAGTCTTATTATCAGGAGGTTTAGATTCGGCGACAACGGCTGCTATTGCTATTGCTGAGGGATATGAAACGATCGCCCTCTCCTTCCGTTACGGTCAACGCCACGAACGAGAACTACAAGCAGCAGTTAAATTAGTAACAGCTTTAGGTATTAAGGAACATTTTATCCTCGACGCGAACCTATCACAGTGGGGCGGTTCTTCCCTTACTGATGAGTCAATGAACTTGCCTCAAGATGGGGTCAAACCAGGTCTAATTCCTTCTACTTACGTACCAGGGAGAAACACAGTCTTTATTGCGATCGCTCTTTCTCTAGCAGAAGCTAAAGGTGCCGAGGCAATTTATCTTGGTATCAATGCTGTAGACTATTCAGGCTATCCCGACTGTCGTCCAGAATACCTAGAAGCTTATCAGCAACTTGCCAATCTCTCTTCTAAGGTGGGAGTAGAAGGAAAAGCACCTCAGTTAGTTGCTCCCTTAGTAAGAGATTCTAAACTAGATATTGTTCGTCGCGCACTGAGTCTAGGAGTGCCAATAGAGGATACTTGGTCTTGTTATCAGGGAGGAGAAGAACCTTGCGGTTTGTGCGATTCTTGTCGCCTTCGCGATCGCGCCTTGATTGAAGTTGGTCGTCCTGAATTAGCTACCCCTGTAGGGAGAGAATTGCATCGAGAAGTAAGAAGTTGAATTATCTCAAGCATAATAAAAATAGATAGATGGCAAAAATCGCAAAAAAATGAGTATAAAGCAACAAGAATACCGCCAGCGTCGGGAACAATTAATGGAAAAGATCGGCAACGGTACGGCAATTTTTCCCAGCGCCCCGACTGCCGCGATGCATGCCTTTCGACAAGACAGTGATTTTTTCTATCTGACAGGTTTTAACGAACCAGAAGCCGTGGCGGTATTAGCCCCTCACCATCAAGAACACCGTTTCGTTCTCTTCGTACAACCTAAAGATCCAGAGAAAGAAACTTGGACGGGTTATCGGGTAGGAATAGAAGCAGCCAAAGAACGGTATGGCGCGGATGAAGCTTATCCCATTACCGAACTAGATGAGAAGCTATATCAGTATTTGCAAGATGCCGATCGCATTTATTATCATCTAGGACGCGATCGCGCTTTTAATGAGAAAATACTCGCTTACTGGCAACGTTCGATCGCAACTTATCCCAAGCGAGGTAGGGGACCAGTTGCCATTGAAGACACTAATCTATTACTCCACTCGATGCGGCAAATCAAAAGCCTTGCTGAGTTGGAAATGATGCGCCAAGCTACTGCTATCTCTGCTGCAGCCC
Organism: Prochloraceae cyanobacterium; assembly: GCA_051439565.1. Classification (GTDB taxonomy): domain Bacteria; phylum Cyanobacteriota; class Cyanobacteriia; order Cyanobacteriales; family JBFRWL01; genus JBFRWL01. The sequence continues at coordinate 1,174 of JBFRWL010000275.1, read as the reverse complement.
ACAACCGCGCCAGGGAATTTGCTCAACCAGGGTACTATGAATATCAAGTACAAGCAGAAATCGAACACACCTTTCGCCAAGAAGGCGGTATGGGACCAGCTTACCCTTCGATCGTTGCTTCTGGTGCAAATGCTTGCATACTGCACTACATCGAGAATAATCGGCAGATGCAAGATAATGAGTTACTGCTAGTTGATGCTGGTTGTGCTTACGGCTACTACAACGGCGATATTACCCGCACCTTTCCTGTAGGGGGCAAGTTTACTCCCGAACAAAAAGCCATATATGAGATAGTGTTAGAAGCTCAGTTACAGGCGATCGAGACGGTACAACCAGGTAAACCTTATAATGAGTTTCACGACACCGCCGTCAGGGTGCTAGTAGAAGGATTAATGGACTTAGGACTGCTTGTCGGCGACCCCGAAGAAATAATTAAAGAAGAAAAATATAAGCCCTTTTACATGCATCGCACGGGGCATTGGCTGGGTTTAGACGTTCACGACGTGGGAGTTTATAAAAACGGGGAAGACTCCTGGCAAATTTTACAACCAGGTCAGGTGCTGACAGTAGAACCAGGAATTTATATTGCTCCCGACATCAAACCTGCCGAAGATCAGCCGGAAGTTCCCGAACAATGGCGGGGTATTGGGGTGAGAATTGAGGATGATGTGTTAGTAACTGCTGAAGGCAATGAGATTTTAACCGCTGCCGTACCTAAATCTGTTGAGGATATGGAGAATTAAACCTATTAAAATAGGTGGTAGATGGAGTGAGCGATCGGAATGCCTACTGCTGCTCAACTAGAAAGTCTATATCGCGTCGGCCACCAACTAACTTACATCATGCTTTAGCCTATTCATCTCATTTGTATTGATAATTGCAATACCTCATGCTCGCTTAGTAGAAATGCTAATTTATAAAGGAGCGCTCCAAGGAATAAAAGTTGTTTGCTCAGAGGAAAATTATACATCACTTGCTAGTTTTCTCTCTCTAGATTCAATTCCTACTTATGGAGATGATGGTGCTAATCAAATTAAGTTTAGTGGTTATAGAGAAACCAGAGGAATGTACAAAATTAAAGGGGAGAAGACTAGAATCAATGCTGATGTTAACGGCAGCTATAACATTATGCGAAAAGTAATCCCAACAGTCTTTGACCAAGGGATAGAGGAGG
>JBFRWL010000274.1:0-4950 GCA_051439565.1 Prochloraceae cyanobacterium | reverse complement strand
TCGTAAGCTTGACAAATTTGCTTGAATTTTTCCTGTAAGGCGGAATTACCAGGATTTAAGTCAGGATGGTACTGACGAGCAAGATTGCGAAAAGCAGCTTTAATTTCCTCTAAGGTAGCATCTTTAGATACTTGGAGAATTTCGTAGTAATCCTGAGATTTCTGCATCTGGTTCCGATTATTCTACTTGTAATAACTACTATCTAAACAGTGGCTGGCAGCACTAATTATCTGAGTCTATGAAACCAAAATTTAAGAACACTCTTGCCTGGGAACAAGCACAAATTTTGATGCAACCTGCTTTTATTAGAGTAATAGATAACCTGCGCAAACAGCTTGAGGAGTCTTCTTGGCAGGGAAATTACCAAGAAATTAAAACCCCACTACCTGGTTACCAACTTTGTTTGACTCGCCAAGATCGATCAATTGAGATAGATATTTGGGATCTATGTTTTCAAGTCTGTTTTCGCGATTATAGTCCTACTCAAGTGGATATTACTGACGAACAGATAACAGCTAGTCGGGAAGTAGAGATTGATACTAGCTTGATTGACGACGAGACAGGAGATGTAGATTGGCACCGCTTAGAAACTAAAACTCAGCAGCTTGTTAGACAGGTGTTTGCTAGTTTACCAGTTGAATAGTTGAGAGAGGTCAAAGGTCAGAGGTAACAAAAAACAGCTAACTACTCATTTTGGTTTTATATTTGTTTTTGCCTACCCAATTAATAAAGTAGAAATGATTGAGAAATTACGCGATATTCAGCTTCAAGCAGGGGCAATCTTTGAGGGAATCACTGTTCCCAGTACTTTTGCTAACGATCGCTTGGCGTACCAAGCCGTAAAGGAGGGAGTGGCGCTATGCGATCGCTCTCATTGGGGACTGCTCAAAATTAGTGGCGAAGATCGCCTGCGCTACCTTCACAACCAAACTACCAACAATATTAATTTTCTCCAACCTGGACAAGGTTGTGATACGGTTTTTGTCAACTCTACAGGACGCACTATTGATTTAGCTACAGCTTACGTTAATGAAGACGCTCTCTTAGTACTGGTTTCTCCCAACCGCCGCCAGCAGTTAATGGAATGGATGGATCGCTATATTTTCCCGATGGATCGGGTGGAATTGGCAGATATTTCCGATAAAAACGCTATCTTTAGCGCGATCGGTCCACAAAGCGATAATATGTTAGGTAAATTGGGAGTAGAAGCAATTCTCGATCAACCTCAAGCAAGTCACGCACAAGTCGAGATAGGAGATACTCTACTCCGGGTAGCGGTAGGTACTGGCTTAGCACTTCCTGGCTATACCTTGATCGTACCTGTTGAGGGAGCAGCAGAAATATGGTCAAAATTAATCGCAACAGGGGCAATACCAATGGGCGATCGCCTCTGGGAACAGTTACGTATTCTTCAGGGAAGACCAGCACCCGATCGCGAATTAACAGAAGACTACAATCCCCTCGAAGCAGGACTGTGGCAAGCAATTTCCTTTGACAAAGGCTGTTATATCGGTCAGGAAACAATTGCCCGCTTAAACACTTATCAAGGAGTTAAACAGAGACTTTGGGGAGTGCGACTCAGCGAACCAGTTGAACCTGGTACTGCGGTAACGCTCGAAGATAGTAAAATCGGTATATTAACTAGCTACACCGAAACTGAAACAGGACAATTTGGCTTAGCTTACGTCCGCACTAAAGCTGGTGGTGCTGGCTTACAAGTGCAAATCGGAGAAAGTTCAGCACAATTAACTAGCTTGCCCTTTTTAACCCACGAATATTTTCAACCTTAGCTGTTAGCTGATTGCTGTTACCTCTAACCTCACCGTCAGCGCGATCGAGGAACGCCAGAAGATTTACTCTTGGCAGAATTATTGATAGAATTGCGGGGTGTAACGTCGGTAAGCTGCTGGCGACCATTGCGAACTACCTTGAGCATTTGGCTTAGCTGTTGCTCAATGCGGCTGAGAACCTCTTCTGCATAATCATCTGCTCCATCTTGAATCTCGTCACACTCAGCTAGTGTTAGTTGGCGTAAGTTCTCTATTTCTTGGAACGCTCTGGCACGATTCTGTTCGAGTTCGGCAATAGTTTTTTGTTGAAGTAACCGACACTCTTGTTCTACTTGTTGTTTAATTTGACTAGCTTCTAGTTGCGCTCGTTGCAGGATGCCCATTTCATCTAAAATTTGAGCGGCTTGTTTTTGAGCATTTTCCAGAATTTCTTGAGCGTAATCTTCAGCGTGCTGCATAATTTCTCGCTTTTGCTGAATTATTTCTTTTGCTTCCTCAAAAGCATCTGGCCAATTCATCCTTAGTAAGTCTAGCTGATTGAGTAGCTTGTCTTCATCGACAACTGTCCATCCACTTAAAGGTATTCGATTACTCTGAAGAATTATTTCCTCAAGTCGGTTAAATTCTTGTTGCAGAACGTCTGGTTGGGTAAGGCGATCCGATTGGTTTTTGCTTTGGTGAGATAATTTTGGATTTAACATTTATTAATTTTTTATACAAAACATAATTATTTCTGTATTTTTATCAACAATCATGTTATAGTGAACGGACTAGTAAAGCAAGCCACAACAAAAAAGTTTTAGCTGTAGTAGGCGTAGAGATCTGCAGCAACAATATCGGGAACAAGATGTTCTACAGAACCACCAAACTTAGCAATTTCTTTGACAACGCTACTACTTAAAAAACTATGTTCTGTAGAAGTAGCAAGAAACACCGTCTCAATTCCATTCCAAAGACTTTTATTAGTGTGGGCCATTTGTAGTTCACCTTCAAAATCCGAGAGCACGCGCAGACCTCGAATCAAAACTCTAGCGTTGCGTAATTGAGCATACTGTACAGTTAGACCGCTAAAACTATCTACTTCTAGGTTAGGCAGGTGTTCTGTACATTTACGGATTTGTTCAACTCGTTTTTCCACTGAAAAAACTGGTTGTTTACTTTTGTTGCGCAAAACCGCAACAATAACCTGCTCAAAAAGCCGACAGCCTCGCTCTATGATATCGAGATGACCCAAAGTAATTGGATCGAAGCTTCCAGGATATATTGCTATCATTAGTTATCATTGTATATTAATTAGTCAACAAAGTGATTATTCTCTTCTTAAGAATACATAAGCAAGAGCCTCAAGAATAAAAAGAGAAGAAAACTATCTACCCTCTGACTTCCAAGGCTTTTGCCTTGATCAAGCTTCAATCAACTGCCAGAAGCGATCGTCTTGAGCAATGCCATCAAAATCTGGGTCAGTTCTTGCCTCTTCTTGATACTTGGGATTTAACTCGATCGCCCGTTTGAGATTTTCTATGGCTAACCTCACCTGACCTTTAAGAGAATAACAGATTGCTTTATTGTAATAACCAACAGCATAGTCCGGTTGAATTTCTAAAGCGCGATCGAAGCTATCTAGTGCTTCTTTATCCTTCTCTAATTTGACTAAAACTTTACCTTTATAGTTCCAGAGTTTAGCAGCCTCAGGATTGAATTCAATCGCTTTATCAAAGGAAATTACTGCCTCATCATAGCGCTCTAACATCTCCAAAGCCATACCTCGATTCATCCAAGCTACTGCATGGTCGGGTTTCACTTCAACAGCTCGCTCAAAAGACTCGAAAGCTTGTTGATGCTGTTGCAACATTCCTAGTGCTACTCCCCGATCTACCCAAGCTTGGTGATAGTCGGGTTTGATTTTTATGGCTTTATCGTAGGAGGCGATCGCCTCTTGATTTCGTCTCAATCTCCTCAGCATCATACCCCGATTCAACCAGGCTTTGTAGTTGTCGGGATCAATTTTCACCACCTTGTTAAAGGCAGCGATCGCGCCTTCATATCTTTCTAATTCCATCAAAGCCAGACCTCGCTGATACCAAGTTTCGGGATCGTCGGGTTTAAGGTCGAGTACTTTATCGAAGGAGGCGATCGCTTCTTGGTATTGTTTTAATTCTACTAACGCCATCCCCCGCCGATACCAAATGCTGGAGTTATCTGGCTGCAGTTCTAAAGCTCGATCGTAACTGGCGATCGCTTCTTGATAGTTTCCTTGGGATACTAGCGCCTCTCCTTGCTGTACGAACTCAGCAGGATTTAAGAATAACTGAGGGTGATTAGTTTGCAGTCGTTCGATTTGTTCGGTAACTGCGCTGATTTTTGCTTGTATTTCAGAAATAGCATCTCCAGCAATCTCGGCCGCAGAAATCTCAGTTAACTGCTGCAAAATCTGCTCTTTTTCCCTTTGAGCGTCCGCCTGAACTTGAGACAGTTCTTGGTCCAATCTAGTCTCCAATTTATCTATATTTTGGAGAGTTTGATCCTGGCGCTGTTGAAGATCTAGCTGTTGTTGAGATAATTTATTTTTAACTTCAGTCTCTAAAGTATTAACTTCAGTAACTAATTTCTGTAAACTTTCTAAAGTCTGAGCTTTTTCCTGGTCAATACCCTGTTGTCCTTGGCTAACTGCAGCGGCAAATTGAGTTTTTAGTTGTTGGATCTCTGAGAGCATTTGTTGCATTTGCCCTTGAGTGTTGGAGTACTCTTGGGACAATTGGGCTAAAATCTTCTTGCCTATTTGTTTGAGCTTTTCTAAAGCTGCATCTTTTTGCTGTTGAGCTTTTTGTTCGGCATCCTTTTGAATCTCAGCCAGTTGGGGGCTAAATTCTGTCTGTAGCTGTCTGAGATTTTGCAAGATTAAATCCCGTTGCTTTTGAGTTTCTGCGTGCAGGCTAGATAGTTGAGTATCAAACTCGCTTTGGGAGTGCTGTAACTGCTGCAAAACGCCATCCTTTTGTTCCTTTACCTCCGTTTGCAGTTGCTCTAGTTGAGGTGTAAAATCAGAACTCAATCTTTCTAAATTTTTGAGAATTAAATTCCATTGCTCTTGAGCGTGTGCTTGCAGTTCCGAAAGTGCTTGACTAAGGTCTGTCCTTGATTTTTGGATTTGCTCTAAGAC
>JBFRWL010000273.1:0-2830 GCA_051439565.1 Prochloraceae cyanobacterium | reverse complement strand
ACTAGATGCAATCGATCTACTTTCTGACTAATAGTTTTAATCGCTTCGGCGACAGAAGATTCTTGGGTAATATCCATTTCCAGACAACATAATTTATCTGGATAGCTATTTTCTAAGGCAATTAAGGAAGATGCAGATTTGCGACTGCGATAAGTCCCATAGATACGGTCAATATTAGGATATTTAAGTAACTGTTGGACAAATCCTAAACCAATGCCTTGACTCGCACCAATAATCAAAGCATTGATAGGATCAACTTCTGTAAGAATTGACATAAATTTTGGAACTATTTACAACCTATTTACAACCTAAACTATCTCTAGTCGCAACTCCTGTTGTCGGATTTATCCCCTCTGCTCTTTTACACAGAAGATATACTTGATAGCGGTCTAAAATAGCACCAGAAAAATCTGCCCCAGTAATATCTGCACCTTCAAAAGTGGTACTGGTAGCAACCGCATCTTCTAAAATAGCGTTAGTTAAATTAGCTTGGTCTAAAATGACCCGATCCATCAAAGAAGAAGTAAGATTGACATCGGATAAATCAGTATTGAGAAAATTTGCTTTAGTTAGAATCGAATTACTCAAATCCGATCCCGCAAAGGTTGTACCCCTAACATCCGCAGCAGCAAAAACTCCACCTTTTAAGTTGCGATGGGAAAAGTCTTGGTTACGCAATTCACTGTAAGTGTAGTTTACCCTATTGTCTTGAGCTACTACAGGATGTGCATCAAGTAATATCCACAATATTGCCAAAGTCACCGTCAAGAGGAGAGTGATTAGTCTTTTGCCAAAATTCAACATTAGTAATCTTTTCACGATTGAGTAAGTATTTTTTTTACTAACAAAGGCTTGACCCTTGTGATCGTGGGTTCAAGCCCCGAAGGACGGCTGAAATGTTTGAGGTTTCCTCAAACATCGCGTCCTTCCCTTTAGGGCGACCCCAAAACTTAACGATTTAGACATCTAATCTTTATCTAACAGGGCTTTCAGCCATTGTAAAATAATTTCATGAAAGCTAGATACAACTACCGCATCTATCCTAGATTAAACCAAGTCGAACCATTAGCAAAAGCTTTTGGGTGCGCTCGCGTTTTGCTATTTTGAGTTCGGGAGAAAAGATTGAGAATCCAAGGCTACATAAAGTAAGTAGTTAGCCAATTATTATTCTGAGTTCTGACCGCGGAATGCGGTCAGCGCAGACACCGTCGTGTTACGGCGGTGTAACGCTGACTCCTCCGACTCCAAAGAGTTTTAGCTCTTTTTCTAGCTACTGAAAGTCAGTTTTGCTCCCAAGTATAAATTCTCCTACTGAAGATTCAGTATAGTAATCACATTCTGTCGCCTCAGCCAATAGATCGGCATTACCTGTTCCGAGAGCGCAAGGAGCAAGCCCCATAGCTGTAGCTACTAGATACATGGTTTGATACAAGACTCCGACGTGCTTTAAGATTAGGCTATAGGCGATCGACTCATAGGCCCAGCTTACCCGAGAAAAGCGAGCGGCAAAAATAATTAAAATCTGTGGCAGACATTTGGCACCATTAGCTTGTTGAGCATTGGCTAGAAGTGCTTCTGTATGTTTGTTGCTCCCGGAAATTTTCTCCAGTTGGTGATCTTGGGGACAATAGTGATAGAGTCCAGAGGGAATATTGGCACAAGTGTTGATGGCTAAATATAGCTCTAATTCGTAACAGGCTCCTCCACCGGGATAGGGTCGATCGCTCACTTCCATATATTCCCTGGGTATGATTTCCCTAACTCTGGCTGCACGATAGAGAAATTCACCCAATTGTTCCTCTGCGATCGCTTTTTGCCCATGTATCCTGACCGAATTTCTCTGTTCTAGAACTAGGGTCAAGGAAGCATCTGTTTGCTTGAGTTGTTCGAGATCTGGTTTGTAGAGGTCGATGACCTCAGGGGACATTTTCGGCTTGATGGCTGGGAGCGGTTTAATTTTACCTAAAAAGCGATAGGATTTGCCTATTTTAGCCCCATGTCTGCTACTGCGACTGCGAGAGTGAAACAGTAGATCGTGAAACTCCCATTGAGCTAGGTTATGGTTTTCTTCCTCGCTTATTTTGCCGTCTTCTGCAACCTCAGACAGCATTTTGGTACTGAGGAGAAGACTTAGGAACATCTGGGCTGCATCTGCCGATATACCAGATATTTTAGTTAAAGTAGAACAATTGTGAGGTTGAGCAAGTTCACTCAGCAGAGCCCCACCCCGCCAATCCGCAAAAGTAATTTGTGCATGAGATAAGGGCGATTCTAGAACAAGCTGGGAGTTATCTTTACGGCAATAGGCAAAGCGCGACAATATATATTTTTGTTCTCGTGCTACCTGAGTCCACTGCAACTGATGAGCATTGGAAAAAGGAACCAGGGTTGCTAGAGGTAATCCCTCCGCCTGGAGAGTATAGCAAATCAGACCACAATTGATAAATTGTTGGAGATAGTAATAAAACCGAGGCAGTACAGAGCCACCATCACTCTTTAACACCACCTCGCTCAAAGCATCTTCTGTAGCACCCCCGTTACCCAAAATCCGCATTACCTCCACAAATCCAGGGGAAAGCTGCTGGAGATTGAGTTTCATCAAAGGTGAGTCAATTACCAAATCATCCTCTGATTGGTTAAACACAGAAGTGTTTTTCGGGAAAGAAAGTAACAGCGATCGCAGCATTTTTGTTAATTTGGTAAGTGAATTATGGTGGCTTCGCTCGAAGTTAGAAGTCAGAAGTCGGAAGTGAAGACAATAAGCGACGCTATTTTATTCCACCTGCTCCCTCTGCTGGGCGCAAGCCTCTCTTGGTGGACATTCCCTTGC
>JBFRWL010000272.1:0-16337 GCA_051439565.1 Prochloraceae cyanobacterium | reverse complement strand
AACAACGATTATATTTCTTTGGTGGAAACGGCACCTAATGAGGGTTTTTTGACAGTAAATTTTGAATATATCAGCGGTAAAGCTTGGATGAGTTCCTACTCGACCATTATTGGTCAAGAATTACCTTTTGCCGCAGTCCAAGCAGAAACCAACGAAGATGATGAAATAGATGCTTTCTCTTTGGCTGATAATAGTATTTTAAAGGAGCAAATAAAAGAAATTTCACGGGAAGGTCTAATCGATCAAGGCATTGGCGTCATTGCGGTGCGTCGTAACCCTTTTGGCACCTGGGAACGTACCTATAGTAACAGCGATCGCCGTATTACAGGGATTTCAGGTTTAGACGATCCCCAACGACTCCTCAAGTCTACAGGACCAGCAACCAAGGTCTTTAACAAGCAAAATAAACTGGGTTATGAAGATTATTTAGGCGATCGCATTATTGGGACATTGCAAAATTGCGCCGGAGGAACCACTCCCTGGGGAACAGTCTTAAGTGCAGAAGAAAATGTGCAAGATCAAATCCCTGAACCAGTGATGGCAGATGGCTCTTCTCTCAATCCTTCGGCAAAGCCTTTTGTTATTAATGATAAGGATGTTGATGGTCGAGCTAATGTCTTTGGTTTAGCAGGCAATAAATACGGTTGGTTAGTCGAAGTCGATCCTGCCAATCCCGATGATTATGGGACTAAACATACTTGGCTCGGTCGATATCGTCATGAAGCCTTTGGCATCAGAGCTGTGGCTGATCAACAATTGGCTGTTTATTCAGGTTGCGATCGCCGAGGCGGACATCTCTACAAATTTATTAGTATTGGCACAATTAAAGATCCGAAAGATAAGAGTAATTCTCGTTTGTTAACGAAAGGAATGCTTTATGGCGCTAAATTCAACGCTGATGGCACAGGAGAATGGATTCCTTTAACTCTTACTACGCCTGTAGATCCGGTAAAATCTTCGCAAGTAGCGGGAGGAATGGTTAAATTACCAAACCCAGATCGCCAACAAGGAGGAGTTGTGGAAGTGACTAATGAACTGGCGATCAAATCATATCAAAAACAATTCCGAACCCTGGGTGATTTATATCAAGGAGATAATGAGCAGGAGCAACAGGGAGCAATCTTAATTGACACTCATTTTGCCGCTAGTGCCGCAGGAATTACTTGTACAGCGCGTCCTGAAGATACCATCGTCGCAGCAGATGGCACCTTATTTATCGCCTTTACTTCGGGTTCCCCAGGAAGCGATGGGGGTCCAGATTTAACGATATTTCCCGGACTAGAGGATGAAACTACCCATGAATATGGCTGGCTATTTAAACTTGAAGAAGACAACAATGATCCTGCCGCATTAACCTTCCGTTGGACTAGCCTAGCTATGGGAGGAGAACCAGCCAAAGGTGGTACAGGTTTTGCCAACCCTGATAATATTGCCCTAGATAGGCAGGGTAATTTATGGGTTGTGACCGATATGTCTACCAGTAAGCAGAATAAAGCTGTGCCTTCCCGTAGTGAAAACGGCAAAATCCTATCGGGTAGTAAATTAACAGGAGTTTTCGGCAATAATTCTCTGTGGTATATACCGCTATCTGGTAATAACGCAGGAGAAATTTATCCTTTTGCTATTGGTCCTACTGAATGCGAATGTACCGGACCTATTTTTAGTGAAGATCACAAAACTCTCTTCCTAGCAGTACAACATCCCGGGGAAAGAAACGGCATCCGTCAGGATCTGGCGAGCGAAATGCGAGATTTCGAGCTATTAACCACTGATGGAACGAGTTTTAAACAACAGCGCCAAGTTCCTCTAGGCTCTAATTGGCCGAGTAAAAAGTTAAACCAGCCTCCTCTACCCGCGATTGTAGCGATTACCAAAAGCGATGGTAGTTCCATTAGTTAACAGTTGGGTGTGCAAATATCAGTCGTGACTTACCCGACGCTGGCCGCTTCGCGGTACAGACACACTAGTAACTAATTTAATTATTGTCCCTCAAATATGCTACCTCATTTCTACGACCAAGATGATGTGACTGGTGTATAGAAACTAGCCTTGCTAATGTGATATCAATGGGCAATGACATAGTACTGGCTAATTCTTAAAAATTTATCCTTAATTCAGTGAAAAAAAGGGATAAATGTAGCAAATAGTAAATTATTTGCGATCGCTGTTATAGATAGAAAACAGTTTCATTTGAGGAGGCAAGTTAATGCTGGATAACGAATTAATGTATGAACTCGAAGACGAATTTGAAGACGAATTTGAAGACGAGTTCGAAGGTGATTACAAAGATGACTACGAATTAGAAGATGGTCTCTATGAGGGGGAATATGAAAGCGAAGCCTTTTTGGGTGCTATTAAACGTCTTGCTCGTCGATTTAAGCCGTTTCTGAGGCGTATTGCACCAGTAGCCGTCCGTGCTGTTAGAAAAGCTGTTGGGGGTGGTTTTTTGCGAGAAGGTGAATACGAAGACGACTACGAATTTGAGGGTGAATACGAAGACGACTATGAATTTGAGGGTGAATATGAAGACGACTACGAATTTGAGGGTGAATATGAAGACGACTTAGTCAATATTTTGACCCAAGCGGCTAGTCAATCTAGCAGTGAAATGGAGGCTGAAGCAATGGTTGCTGCGGCGGCAGGTAAAGTCTTACCTGCCAAATCTGCTACAGTTCGCAAAGTTGCTCCCAACATAATTCGTGGTGCTCGAATACTGACTAAAGTTTTTCGCAAAGATCGAGATAAAAATAAAACCAATCGGCTTTTACCAGTAGTCGTCAACCCTATTGTTCGTCGCACAGGTAAAGAATTAATTAAATTAGCTAAGCAGAAAAAAGTAACGCCACGGGACGCTGCTAAAGTGATGGCTCTTCAAACCAAGAAGGTACTCAGTAGCCCGACGACCTGCGCTAAAGCGGTGATTAAGTCTTCTAAAAAAAGGCGAAAAATGCCTAAAAAGCAGCGGATACCTGCTATGCGATAAGCTTTTGTTGGTCTAGTTCACCATTCATAATATAAAGCTTATTTAGTATATTCAAATTAAGTCTTTTCCCATTTCTGTAATGATTTTATTGAGTGAGGTAATACTATGCTGGCTTATGAACTTGAGCATGATTTTGAGTATGAATTTGAAGATGATGATTACGAAAGTGATTACGAGAGCGAAGAATTTCTCGGGGCTCTTTTACCAGCCATTGCTCCGATAGCTATTAAGGCACTGGGCGGTCTTTTTCAAGAGTCAGAATTTGAATTTGAACAGGATGATGATTTTGAATACGAAGAGGAAGCAGAACTAGAAGCAATGCCAGCTAGCCCAGATGAGTCAATGATGCACCAATTGGCGCAGATGGCAGCTAGAAGTGAGAGTGAAGCAGAAGCAGAAGCCTTTTTAGGTGCGATCGCAGGACTGGCAGCCAAAGCTTTGCCGGGGATCGCCAAAAAAGTTATCCCTACTCTGACTAGAGGAGCTTTTCGCTTAGGTCGCAGCCTTTTCCGTAATCCGCAAGCTCGTCGGCTTCTGCGTACTGCACCGACAATTATGCAAGGCGCGGTTCAAGACTTGTCTCGTCGTGCAGCTCAAGGTCAACCTATTAATTCACGAGCAGTAATGCGGACACTAGCTCGTCGGACTGCTCGAACCTTCCGCAGTCCTCGTCGCACCCGTTGGGCAATGCAGCGATCGCGCCGAATCAATCGCTACCCTTATCGACGTCCATATCGTCCATCTAATCGGCGTCGACGTTATTATGCGTACTAAGGATACAGAGAAGTTTCTCCCCCGAGGCTACGAGTATCTGTCGAACCATGAGGACAAAGCGATGAATGGACTCTTAGAAACTCAGCCCTCACTCGATGATCTGCTGCTAGATTTAGAGCGCTCTAGTCGCAATCCAAGTCTCTCCAGCGAGCCAATGTTGAGGTCGTGGCTCGCGGCTCAGGCGATTAATGTGAGCCGTCATGCTAAAGCATTGCGTCCTTTCCAGGAACAGGAGTTTGGTACGGATGCAGCTAGTCCTTCCCGAGCCCATCTGATCTCGGCCAATCAGCTAATTCGTCAGTTGAGATCGCAACTACTCCGAGTTGCTCAACAAGTTGAAGCCAGTGCGAATGCTGCCATTCAACATCCCTCCTCTGATCAGATACAGCCTATGCTGGCCAACAAACAGCAAGCTCAGGCTTGGGTGAAACTGGTTGAAAAAGTGTGGGATTTCTACCTGGAAATTTTCTCCCAGCGTCAGACCCGCTTTGGTAAATGGTTGTTGGGGGCAGACCGCATTGCCTTAGACTGCTATCAGGTCATCTATACGCACCTAGGCGTTGCCAAACCTATTCCTACACCAGGTCCTTTCTCCTACATGGAAACAGGTTTCTCCCCTGCCACATTTCGGCGCGGCATTCCTCTGAGTCTGATTGGCAAGCAAATTAATCCTTTTCCACTGATTCAGCTCCCCTATCATCGTCTCGTCAATCCCTGGACACTGGGGGCCATTTTACACGAAGTATCCCACGATCTGCAGACCGATCTAAATCTGCGCCAAACTGTGCCTCGTGCGATCGCAAGTTGTCTACTAAATGCGGGAATGAGTCCATTGGTTGTCAAAACCTGGTGTCGCTGGCATAGTGAAATCTGGGCCGATCTCAACGGGCTACTTCTTGGTGGAGCAGTCATGCTAGCCTCGCTGATGGATATTGCAGGGCGATCGCAAGAAGCAACACTATTTTTCCAAGCGAAGAAGCCACACCCTACCCCCTATTTACGGATTTTCATTAATATAGAATTGCTAAGGCGTATGGGCTTCTCCAGACAAGCAAAAGCTTACAAGCAGCTTTGGCAGCGACTGTATCCTAATCCCAGAGCTGGCAATATTCCGTCGGAAATTCTCAGCAGCTTCAGCGAGGCCAAACGCCTCGTCGTTGATACCCTCTGTTTTCAGCCTTATGAAGAGCTTGGGGGCATAACCCTATTCCAGGCCACTGGAAAGTTTCAGCCCAAGCACCAGCAGATGATTCGGGAAGCGGGACAGCGATTGGCTCAGGGTAACGACCCCGGCATTATCCCAGAGCGATTTCTGATTGGGGCATCTCGTTGGACCTTAGACCAAAGATTGACTGAGCCAGGTCGGATTACCCGAAATTTTTACCAAGCGTTAGGCAGGCGTTAAGTCATTCATTGATTTTTACCCAGGTTAACTATTCCTGTGATAGGTTAGTAATCGCTTGTAAGGAGGTACTGTGAAAACCTACTTAATTCACGTTCAAGTTCTTAAAAACGGCCAAGTAGAAGATGTTGAAAATCTTGAGGTTACAGCCTGGGATCGCGACATTGGAATCGACGATTTGCTGGGTAAGGGGACGACCGATAAAAGCGGCTTTACCGATATCCAATTCACAGATACCGACTACCAAAATCTATTCGAGAAGCTATTTAAAAAAATATTCGGGGGTCGAGACCCCGATCTATATTTCACCTTGAAGAGTCGGGGAGAATTTTTGGGCAGTACAAGGCGCAATGTTCTCTGGAATATGAGTCCTGAAGCCTTGACACAGCAGGACTCCCTAGAATTCTTACCACGTTCCATCCTTGATAGGAGATCGCCCTATAGCCTCAAAATTCATCGCTATGAGTACACCACAGAAACCTCTGAACCATCCCAGGAGGATAATATGAGCAACGGCACACAAACAGGACAAAATCCTCAAGGTTCTGATCGAGATCCCAATAGAACCATAATTGTAGATGCGTTACCCGCGCTCGATCAAATTGCTGAAACTGGACGTCGCACATCTGTTAGCTCTGACACTACTAGTCCAGGAGGCAATTTAGAAAGCATTTTGGATAACGCTTTTAGTCAAACGCTAGGTAGTAGCCTCAATATTTCTGACCCCAAGTTATTTGAGGCGTCTTTAACCCGAACATTCACTCCCAAAGAGCAACGAGGACGCACGGTTTATGAGTGGATTCCCCAGTCCTACGCGGCGACAACTGACTTGGGTGGCAAAGTAACTGGTGCCCAGGCTAGTCTTTACTACCGTGCGAAGGTTATTCTAGATCATGTTCTTAATTTACTTGGTAAGCTAACACCCCTCGATCCAGCTTCAGACAAAGAGAACTCAAGTGCTGTGCAGTCGATTATTCGCACAGAACTGAAGGAACTCGTGAACGAGTTGGGCTATCCAGGCGGACCTCGCGTGCAACGGGTCGAGCAGCTTTTTCAGCAGCTTTTAGGACCGGGTCGTACCGGACAAGAAGAGGGCGAATTAGGGCGACTAGCCGAGTTTTTAGGTCTCATGCCAAACCGAATTAACACTATAGAAGAAGAACAGAACTACAGCGATTTCCTGATTCTTCGCGACTATACTACCTCGTTATATAACAGTTGGAAGCGCTATATGGTGGACGATCAATCGGAAGCTTATCTAGGTCCACAACTAGTCGATCTCTCCCGTGCTTTAGATGTCGTGGCCGAATCAGTACGGGAAGCTTATCGCATTATGGATCTCTACTTCTTAGGTCCTGCCGAACGAACTTCAGTCTTCCTTGACTTCCTCAAGGCTGGAGAGCCCGATGATAGTAATGATGGCTATCGAAAATTTAGCTTGCCTGACGGGTCAGAATATCGCTTTAGGTTTGATGACCCAAATAACTCAGATCAAACTCCTAAGGGCGATCCACATAATGGAAAAGGTCCCAATCTTGCCAACAAGCTGACAGTGGCAGAATTACTATCCTGGACATTGCGCTTTGCTACAGAAGAAGGCCCGCAGCTTGCTAGAGAAGGGGGCAAAATTGGCATCACTGAAGCACTCGAAGAAATTGCTTTTACGCTGATGGTGCTGGTACAGGCAGCAGCTGAGACCCCAACAGCGAACACTGCTTTCCAGCGGGAGGGCGTTGTGCGATCGCTGAAAGATTTGGCATTCCAGCTTTTTGAAGTCAAGCGATTAGCCTCCGAAATCGAGCTTCCAGACAGTCTCTAATTACCAGAAAATCCCGAACAATAATGACAGAGGCGAACTTTAAATATTGTAGCAGGACAGGCAAGATGAGCGATTCAAAGCGCCTCCTGTCCTTTCGATCAATAAGATCAATCGTAAGGAGATAGGTCATGACAACAACAAAAGAACATAGTGAGTTTTACGATCGCATTGCGGCTCTCCATGAAAAGCTGGTGGAAGACCTTGCTCCCCAGCTGATTGAGAAACCCCAGCTAGTGGATGCCCTTACCGAGCGACTCGAAAAACTGCGGGACGATGCAGAAGCAGCAGCATTAGAAGTCGAACCGCCCCCAGATGGGGGTCTAGCGGAGTTGGTGGGAATTGGGTCGGATTCAGCAGCTGAAATTGGTCAGACCCGTTTACCGAGAGGGGTCGAGAACTACGACGAGGCGGTTTCATCCGAGCGAATTCTGGCAATCGCGGATCTCTACTACCTCTACCAACATGAAAAGCTTGGCGTATTTAAATCGGTTCAGAAACTGCGCGATCTATTCCAAGCTGGCAGTGTGCGGCTCTCTAGTGGCAAAGGAGCATACGGAATCTACCGCTTTGATCGGCGACGAGTGCTGCGCTACACCCGCAAAGATCGTCTGCAAGGTTACCGTCGCGCCTTGGGCTACACTACAGTTCCTCCTGTGAAAGGAGCCAAATCAAATACCGAATTCCACGGTTTATTAACGCAGTTCATCAATGTTGTAGCTCAATTCTGGCGCGATAAGCGGATCTCAGACGTGATTCGCACTGGTGCACAAAATCCTAGCTATGGCAGTGTCGCTACCGTAAGGCGCGCTGGACTAAATTTACGAAATAACTTAAAGTGGGCTTCTTACGGACATATTAATGTACTGCGGATTGAAGTGTTGCAGCTTCTTGATGAGTCCTTCCGGATTTTGAGTGCCGAAGACGTACGTCAACTATTCGGTGCAGAAAACGCCTGGGATGTGGTAGAAGAAATCATGCTGCGCTACTTCCAAAAAGACGTAAACGCCTCTCAGCGGCATCGGATGGCTGTCGCGGGACGCAATATTTTACGCTGGCTAGCGATTGGCCATATCCTCAAATCTTCACAGACGCAGTTTGAAGCACTGTTACAAGAAATTGCTAACGATGCTGAAGAATGGCTTACCAGTGCCGAAACCTTGGGCATTGCTTTCCGAGGTCATCCCCAGCGAGTAGTTTCAATGAAACAGCGTCGGAATAGTGAGAAGCAATTAAGAAGCATGGGACAAGACTAAGCGCTAAATTGATGGGATATTCACGCTAAACCTACTGGGATGCATTGGTTTGTTGTGATTAAAAATCCACTTTAAATAGAGAGGCCAAATCATGAATTATTTAACTTATTTAAATGATAGAGAGTTATTGGAAAATGAGTTGGAATGGTTGCATGAACTTGAGGCAAGAGTTAACCGTAGTAGTAAAGATTACATCAAATGGGTGCAGCGATCGCTAAATAGAATTATGGGAATAAGACTAGCTGTAGATGGAATCAGAGGTTCTAGGACTCGTAACACGATTCGTGCGTTTCAACGTCGAGCTCGAATTACCGTCGATGGCAAGGTTGGGCCACAGACAGAGAGAGCTTTAGTTAGAGCAGGAGCAACCGCACCACCAGGATCTTCTATTACCCCTTCTCCTCAACCTACTGGAGGTTCTACAGCAAATGCAATAACTTACTCTGTGGTTTCAGGACGAGAATATGGTGGTAAATGGAGAAGAAATCGCCCACCAGGATTACCTTCCTGGGTGAGAAAGTCTAGCGCAAGAGGAACTGCGCTACCATATGTTGAGCGACTGGCTCGGGAACAGCGCTTAGGGAACGTTTTCGTCAAGACTATTATCCAAATGGCAAGAACTGAAAGTGGTGGCACATTTGCTTTGCCAGCTAATATATTCGATGCTCGTCCTTCTTGGGAGCGTCCTTCAGGCAAGGGTCTAATTACAGCCTGGGGAGTATTTCAGTTTAACCGTGATGCCTGGACTCCTCTGATCCCTGAAGCATCACGAAGAAGTAAAAGATCCTGGGTTCGCCAAGACTCCAGAATTGGATGTCGATCAAGAGCTGGTTGTGTATTTTCTTGGGATACTTCTCCTTACGAAGAAATTGCTCTTCCTATTCGAAAATATGCGGAACTTTTTCGTCGAGCAAAAAATGCTGGCGGAAGTAATCTGGATGCCGCTCGTGGTTTACGTCTTTGGCATATTTCACCAGCAGCATATCGACAATGGCTTAATTCAGCAAACGAGAGAAACTTCAATGTCGCTTGGCAAAGAATAGAGCAAAGACTAAGGAACAGAATTAATCGTTTTTTAGAACAAGCTGGAGTGTTATAGCCAGTCGCTCTCTTACCTGAGAATCTGATTTATACATGAATTGATTACTAAATTAATATCTTAAAAAGAAGTGTACCTATAAATAATCAACTAAACAGAGAGGTCAAATCATGAATTATTTAACTTATTTAAGTGATAGAGAGTTATTTGATAATGAGATGGACTGGTTTGACGAATTTAATGGTGAGTTGGAATGTTTGCATGAACTTGAGGCTGAGCTAGAGGGAAGAGTTAATCGCAGCAGTAGAGATTACATAAAGTGGGTTCAGCGATCTCTTAACAAAATTCTGGGAGCAGGACTAACTGTAGATGGAATCAAAGGTCGTAAAACTCGTAGTGCTATCAAAGAATTTCAGTTTTTTGCGGGAATTACGATTGATGGCAAAGTTGGCTCACAAACAGAGAATGCATTGATGAGGTTCGGAGCAACGAAGCCACCAAATTCTTCCGTAATTTCTTCTCCTTCTGGCAGACGTTGTATAATTTATGGTGATTGTAAGGCTTGTGAACGAAGAATTACTGGGGGCAAACCGATAAATCTTATTTCAATCCCTCCTGAACTTCTTCGGAATCAAAATAAAAAACTCTTTCTTAATCAAGAAGCATTACGTGCCTATCAAAAATTATTAAGGGAAGCAAGAGCAGATGGAATAGCAAAGCCTTATTTAACAATACTTTCCGGTCACCGAAAATATGATTTACAAGCTAGACTCTGGCGTAAAAGGCTCCTAGCTAAGTTTTCTAAGCTTGGCTACAGTGGCGCGATTTTTGACTGTATATCTACTGCAATCAATAAAACCAATAGAGCGCTTAAGTCAAAATCTTTCCCCCATAAGAGTAATGATTGGCTGAATCGTTTTTTGAGTGAGCTAAGAAAAGCTAACTGTTCTGCTTCTGATGATGCTAGTTCTCTTGTCAAGAATTTACGACAAACTACTGCTCCTCCTGGACGTAGTACTCATCATTCAGGACGTACAGTAGATATTGAAGTAGGTCATGCTCCTGGATTTAATACTGCAAACTCAAAGCCTGAAAATGTTAAGTGGCAGCGCAAACAGGCTCCTTACCGATGGATGGTCTGTAATGCCCATCGTTTTGGTTTCCACCCTTATCTTCGTGAGCCTTGGCATTGGGAGTATAATCCTTAGTCTTAATTGTTCAACTTAATGATTAATAACTTTCAAACTAACAAAGATCTGAGAAACTTCGAAACACTATGGTAGCTTCATCCCCTCAGATACCTATAAATCTTAATCAGCAGCGTTTAACCTATATCCTTGAACCCAGCTTGGCTCTATCCCACTACGGATTACCAATTGCTAAGAATTTAGGAAAATTTTTGGAGTTGTGGGTTGTACGAGAGTTTTGGCATATTTTCAATAATATTCATTTCTATCAACAACATCCAGAATCTTTACAATTAAAAATTGCTATAGAAAAAACTCCAACTGTTCAAGCAACTAATCAGCAGGAAATAATTCAGGCAGTTCAGGATTGGGAATCGGTTCGGATTGCAACAGTTCCAACAAAGCTCAACTTATTTTGGATCGGAGACAAACCTAGCGAATCTTTTCTCCCTAAAAATGTCGATCCCAAAATCATCTCCCATTGGGAACTATTAGCTCGTTCTTTAGATAATCAATTAGCTAAGAATTCTCTTAATCACAATACTTTAACTTCAGCTTGGCGAGACACCGCAGCATTAGCAGCTATTCTCAAATCCGCTATTATTCTTACCTATCAGCCATCAAATAAACAAAACCAACATCTTCCTCCAGACATTTGTACAGTTTTTGAAAGCTGGGGGATTCCCTGTAAACAAATCGATTTTGATGATCCCGTAGCTACTATAGAAAGGGAAAATATACTGCATTTACTTATCCAAGCTGGACTTGCTAAATTTCTTTGGGCAGGACTTAACTTAGCTGTTTTACAATTAGTTGTCCCATCTGCTTCCCATTTACACTATGGAACTGAGGAAATTCAAGAGCCTCGATCTCCTACCAGGAAAGACTATAACGAAGAATCTGTACTAACACCTAATCTATGGGAGGGTGCTCAAGGATTTTGGTATTCACTCAAAAGTTAAATTTATCTTTAAAAATATATTCACATGAAAATATTCACTAAAATACTAACAGCAATAGTGATAAGGGCAAGTTGTAATTGCTACTCCAAAAAAGCTATTGTAATTTATATCCTGAGCAAAGAAACCTGTAGTTAAAGGTTTTTATCAGGTAGAACTCTCTAAGTTTGTTATCCATATCACAGTTGAACAAATATTTGATTTTGGGGAATTTGTTCGCAAAATTATCCGTAAAAACACTACTGCATTGCGATTCCTCTTATTTTATGTGAATGTTTTTAACCTTCACATAAATTTTAGTTTGAAAGAGGTTTCAGTTATGTCTTAGTAGGCTGATACTAGAGGAATATTCAATGGAAACACAATTAGATAAATTATGTCAAGCCTCAGTAATTGACGAATCAAACTCTCCTAATATTGTTGGTAGTTTTCGTATTAGAAATCATCATTACTTAGTAATTCACCTTGAAGAGATTAAAGAAAAATTGGCAAAATTCACCAATGTGAGCTTGAATTATTTCCCTTTCTTTGAACAAGGTGTAGAAGTTGGTCACTTTGAAGCCCACGGACAACATTTTGCCATTGTTGCAGCTGATAATCAGCAATCAGATACTAAAGGTAATATTGCTGAGATCTTGACGGATAGAGAACTTCAGGTTGTGAAACTAGTGGCTCATGGACATCCTAATAAACAAATAGCAAGTAAACTTAAGATCAGCGAATGGACTGTCTCGACCCATATCCGTAGAGTTTTCGCCAAGCTTGGGGTTGATAGTCGTGCTGCTATGGTTTATCAATGTGCCTTCTTACTTTAATCTTTAATTATAAAGTAGTTAATTAAATAATAACAATTCCTATTCTTCTTCTGAACTTGAGATAAAGGGGCGAAAGAGTTTAAAATATCTAGCTATGTCTATTAAAATTAGTAAAATATAAGGAGGAAAAAATTGCCAACGGCAATACAAGCTAAACAGGCAGTAGTTTTGCTACATTGGATATCTAAAGGATTTCAGCAGATAAATGTTTTCCGATACGATCAAAAATGGCAAACTATATACGTCCAAGCTGGGGAAAATGATGAAATCGCTGTTGTAATAAACTCAGATGGGAGGTGGAACTTTGTCTAAACCATTAACAGAAATGACTAAAGCTGAATTAAAACAATATCTGTCCGACAACAGAAATAATGATGAAAAGTTTAGTGGAGCAATGGAAGTTTTGTTAAAACAAATGCCTCCCGAAGAAAATTGGCATCCTCCTTTTAATTCTCTTCAGGATGGAGAAAAATATTTTACCTAATACCTATTCTCCCTCTGAACTTGAGATAAAGGGGCGATCGCGATAAAATTTTAAATGCTGATAGGCAGTCTGGGAAATTTTTTGGATTAAGATTTTAGCTTGGGGATCGTTAGAGGGACGTTTGACTAATACTGAGACAATATAGCGTTTCCCATTGGGCATATCAACAATCCCAGCATCTCCTAGGGAAGAGCGAATATCCCCTGTTTTATGGGCGATGGTCGCGCCTTTTTCGATCCCTTGGGGTAGAAGGGTACGGGTTCTGGTTGTTCTCATGATTGCTAGTAGGCGATCGCGAGAACGTAAAGAAATCAACTCTCCGCGGTTAACCTTAATCAAGAGGTTACCCAAATCTTCTGGACTAGTGGTATTAGTTCCGGTTAAATCGGGTAAAGGATTGCGAATAGCCGTATTCTGTAAACCCCATTCAGCAAAGCGTTGATTTAAAACCTCTGCGCCGCCTAAACGCTCAATCAGCATGTTTGTTGCCGTGTTATCGCTGACTCGAATCATATCAGTCGCGGTATGTAACGCTGTATACTTGGTACCGATCGCTTCATATTGCATATAACCCGAACCACCACCAACGACTTCTTCAGTAACGGTCAATTTTTCATCGAGATGAATTTTTCCCGCATCGACATCTTCGAAAAACGCCACTAACACAGGAACTTTGATGGTGCTAGCGGCGGAAAATGCCTTTGAGCCGTTAAAGTTAACATAATTTTTGTTATCGAGATCGACAATATAGACTCCCGCTTCGAGTTGGGGATAATTGGCGGTTAGGATAGTCAATTTATCCTTTAATTTGCTAATTTCTTGCTCTAAAGCAATTACAGAAAATATATTTTCAATTTCTTGGGGATCTGGCTTGTTGACTGTTTCTAACGCGATCGCTTCTTCGGAAGGAGTAACAGCTTTGAGAGAATGGGAAATCGCCATTGCTGAACCCAAAATTGTACTAACTCCGACAGTTAAAACTATTAAACGCGTCGCCATTGCTAAGGGAGGAGGCAGAATATTCAGGGATTTCGGTTGTTTAGGATAAGTCGAATTTTTAACTCTGGATTTTCTCGGTTGTTCTCCCAAACCAGAATTCTCGACAGCAGGATGTAACTGAGAAGATGGATGCGGTTTTCTCCGACGAGCTGGCTTTACTGGCGATTTTTTGCCAAATAAAAAACCGAGTAATCCCTTTCGAGGACGCGGATTTTTCTTGTGATGGCGATTCTGTTTTGAGTTAAGAGAGGCAGATTTCCCAGCAGAATTTTGATCCTTGTTGTTAGACGAAGCGAAAACAGGATTGGATTGTACTTCTCGATTCACGGCTAGCTTCTCCTCTAGTTAATTTATTTACTCACTCTCCACCGTTGGCATTATTAATTGCCCATTTAATTTGTCGGATAATTCCCCGAAGCATGGTGACTTCCTCTTTGGTCAAATTAGCACGATTGTATAAACGCCTAAATTTTGCCATTCTAGCTGTTGCGGTATGGGGATATAGATAACCAACATCTAGCAATAAAGATTCTAGGTCGGCATAATAACCTTCCAAGACTTCTATGGTTGCATTATTCCCCGATACAGGATAGGGACTATCTGATTCTTCTGCCTGTAAGTTAACACAGCCTGACGGATTGTCAACATTATGTGACAAGGAAAGTTGATATATTTCATAGGCGCAGACGGCTACGGCTTGAGCTAAATTAAGAGAGGGATAAACTGGATGAGCAGGAATACCGACAAATCTCTGGGCATAATTAAGTTCCTGGTTACTTAAACCTCGTTCTTCAGGACCAAAGATTAGAGCAGAAGTTATATCATCTGCTATTAACCAAGAAAGAGCTGATTTAGGAGATTCTAGGGTAGTAGGGAGGGCGCGGGAACGAGCAATTGTGGCGATCGCTCTGTGGCAGCCGCGTAAAGCTTGGGGTAAATCGGCGACAATTTGGGCATTTTCTAGGATATCAAACGCGTGCACTGCCATTTGTCTGGCCTCTTCCGAAAAGCGATCGCATTGAGGATTGACTAATATTAGGCGAGATAAACCCATATTCTTCATCACCCGCGCGATCGATCCTAGGTTCAAGGCTCCTGCTGGTTCAACTAAAATAATTCGAATCTCATTCATGGTTTCTCTATAGACAAGCTTTACTACTCGTAATTCTTAACTTCATTGTCAGATCTTTTGTTGTTAGATCTAATAAATAAATTAAGATTATATAGATCCATTTTTCCATCTGCTAGCCTTGATTTTTACGGAAGTTGAAGGCCTTATTATGTGGATCAAACAACTTGGTACCCCGGAAGATGATTTTTCCCAGGGAGTAGCAGTAGATAGTAATAGTAATGTTTTTATTGCGGGTTCGACAGAAGGCTCGCTTGGTGATACCAACCTAGGAAGTAGCGATACCTGGATCGCTAAATACGATAGTCAGGGTAATTTACTTTGGAATCGACAACTGGGAACTCCCGACTTGGATCGTTTTCAGGGTCTAGCAACAGATCTTAACGGTGATGTCTATCTCTCTGGTAGTACTCTGCGAACTATAGAAGGCACATTTACGATTGATAGTGATGCCTGGGTAGCCAAATACGATAGCCAGGGTAATTTACTCTGGAATCAACAACTAGCTTCTTCTGGCTCTGAAAGCCCTACGGGAGTAGCAACAGATTCTGAGGGTAATCTTTATATCTCAGGGTCTACTCGGGGAACTCCTGGTGAAGGTGGTAGTAGCGCTTGGCTAATCAAATATGATAGTCAGGGGAATTTGCTCTCGAATCAACAACTTGAGGCTTCTGGCTCTGAGGTTTCGGCCGGAATCGCGATCGATAATAGTGGCAATCTTTATCTATCTGGCGTTACCGATAGCACTTCGGGGGGCAGCGATAGTGATGCCTGGATAGCCAAGTACAATGCCGACGGCAATTTACTCTGGGATAGACAACTTGGTTCTAGTGAATATGATTATTCTCAGGCAGTAGCAACCGATAGTAATGGTAATGTTTATCTCTCTGGTGGCACTAATGGCGCTATCGAGGGCGGCAATGCTGGACTTAATGATGCTTGGGTCGCCAAATACGATCCTGAAGGTAATTTACTCTGGACTAAGCAAATTGGTACGGTCGGAAATGATAGTGCTGAGGCCGTAACAACAGACCTGGAGGGGAATGTTTACATCTCTGGCTTAACAAATGGAACTATTGGAGAAGTAAATGCGGGAGATAGTGATGCTTGGGTCGCCAAATACGATCCTGACGGTAATTTGCTCTGGACTGAACAATTCGGTTCTCCCGAACGCGATGATTCTCTGGGAGTGGCACTAGACAGTAACAATGCTCTTTATCTTTCTGGTTCTACAGAGGGCAGTTTAGATGCCTTAAACCTAGGGCGTAGTGATGCTTGGGTAAGACAAATAGCTCAACCTGCTGTTGCTGTAAATAACGATGGTGGTGACTCTCTTTTAAACACACCGATTAATCGTTTCCAAAATAGCTCTCGTCCTGGTACATACTTATTTGCCGGACCAGAAGAAAGTCAAGGTATCCGTGAGAATTTTCCTAACTTTATCGAAGAAGGACAAGCATTTAAAGTAGCGGTTGAACCAGGAGATAATTTAAT
>JBFRWL010000271.1:0-5590 GCA_051439565.1 Prochloraceae cyanobacterium | reverse complement strand
GAGTACCTTGCTGCGTACAATCCAACACAGGTAGTGCGCTCTTGAGTACGAGCGCCGAGATTGTTTGTCAGTCAAGTTGTAAACTGGATAGAACCTAGCTTGTTTCTATATGTGGGTGGGGAGTGTGGAGGTAAATGCCATGCCTCCTTTTTCATTAATTTGTTTTTGACTTTTTTGACAATAAATTGATTGGGCATCAAACATGACGTGGAAAGGAAATAATCCCCAAATTCATCTGATAGAAGAGCATTATGAAAAAGGCATAAGGGTCAAGTCATCTGAGTTGGCGCGATTTTTCAACCCTTCTGGCAATTTTCTCAGCATTTACCCAAGTGGGATGTGTTGATTATTCCTCAGCAATCCTAAAAGTAGAATGATTTCTCTTGGGTATTAGTTAGTGAATAGTAGTTGTGGTTATGTCGATGCGCTTGCGTATCGACATACCCCCCTCTGGCAAACTAAACCGTTTAGTCTACAAGAGGGGGGAGAGAACTATGTCCTCTCCCCCGTGTATTATTTTTAATTACGGTCTGATTGCTTGAGCCAATAAAGTAAAAATATCCGCTAACTAACTTCTGTACACTTTCTTTTGGGTATGGGTAATCTATTAATCTGCAAGTCCCCTACTGAGGGTTTTTCTTTGACTCTTAAAGGATTAATACTCTTAAGTGTTAATAGTTTAATACCTTTAAAGGTTTAGATGATTTCGTAACTCTTCTATGTTCTTAACCTGACTCCAATCAATATCAGCAGCTTTTAACAACTCGATCGCGACACCGATTAAATGCTGTGGATAAACTCTATCGGCTGGGGGGACAGGGGAGGTGTTGTTATCCCTTACCATGCTAGCTGTATCGGTTAACCAGTCTTTTTGCTTTTTTGTGATATTGATATTTATCTTGACAAGTTTTTCTTTCTTCTTGCTTGTTTTAGCTGTCTTTCTAACTAAGGGTTTAGTTTCTTCTGTTGTCTCTTCTTTGATTTCAGGTTCAGTCAATTGAGTTCCTGGGGGTGGTGGTGTCTGTTCTGGCTTTTGGCTTTTAATACCAGATAAACTTCTTAAGCTACTCATTGCGCCCATTTTGTTCTTAGTCATTGCCACACCTCCACACATTCAGATGCCAATGCTTTATAAGCTTTTGCCCCAGATGAACGAGATGAGTAAGCAGTAATAGGTTGTTGATGTGCGATTGCTTCGGCTATAGCAATATTCTCTGGGACGGTAGTTTTGAGTAGTCGATAATTTAATTCTTTTGCCGCTTGTACTAATAATCGATCGGATTCTCTAGTAATCACTAATTTGGAACGATATCTCACCCTAACTACATCAATGGGTACTGAGGCGCGTTCTTCACGAATCAACTGCACTGCTTCAGATAGTCCTTTCAATACCGCTGGTTCGCCAATAACAGGCATCAACACACGATCGCTGGTTAAAATTGCTTGTACTGAAGCTATACCCAAACCAGGGGAACAGTCCATCAGACAGATATCGAACCCAGTTAATTTGGCTAATGCGGGAGTGAATAAGTCGAATTGTGTCTCTAACTGAAACATTCCCAAGTCCCCAGGAATTAACCAAAGATTTTTAGTCTCAGTTGGTGTCGGGTTGATTTGACCATCATTTAACCAATTCAAAGTAGTGGGTAAATCTCCATCCTTACCCAAACCGAAGCTTAAAGTCCTTTGCCCATCCAAATCTATCAGCAGAACCTGACGCTTAGAGGTAGCTAGACAAGCACCCAGATTTAGAGTGGTCGTGCTTTTAGCTGTACCTCCTTTGAAATTGAAAACTGCTACCTTTAACATAGTATTATATTAAGGTTTAATACCTTAATATCTTATACCTTTATTCACTTGTTAGGTTTAACATCTAAAAACTTAATACTTTATTTAGTTAAACAGTTAATACTTATTACTTATTAATTTTTAAACTGTTTAACAATTAAAGGTATAAACTGTTGTTGACACGGTGACGAGGAGGTCGCCGCAGGCGCAGCGAGAGCTGCGCGATGTGTAGCAGTAATTTTTGAAAATTGGATAAGCATTCGTTGCAGCATTTCTTGTTCTAACAATTCTTCTCCAACTCTAAGAGGACTCGTCGCACCACTTCCCCCGCCGCTTGTTCGACTTCTGGAGAAAGACCGATGGCGACGGCGAAACTTTGGCCTTCTATGCCGTAAATAATCAACTTGGGTGGGAGTTGATTCAAAATACGTGCTAATTCTACAGCTTCCGCCACACCAAAAGCATGGGTTGAGCAGTGAAAGAACATTTCCGGCACCGACTGAACCCAAGCATCGAGCCGATAGATGGTGCCAACTTCAGCCCCAGATACAACCGCATCAAAGAGGTAGACTGTTTCTGCCCCTTGCCATGCCTCCATTAACCCTATCCCTTGGCTGGAAGCTTCCAGAATCTCTATCTCTGACGGAATTTGGCTCTGAAGTTGTTGCACGATGACCAGTCCCACCCCGTCATCTTGACGAAACTCATTGCCAATGCCAATTAGCATTATTTTTTTCAATTCAAAATTCCAATTCTTTTTCAATCTCTAACTTAAGAAAATGAGTTGAACAGGAGATACAGGGGTCGTAGTTGCGGATGACTTGCTCGCATTGCGAGCGCAACTGTTCCTCTGGCAGTTCTATATGCTCCTCGATAAATTGCCAAAGGTCTTTTTCGATCGTCATTTGATTTTGGGCTGTGGGAGGCGCAATCTTGGCATCGACAATATCCCCCTTTTCGTCAATCTGATAGCGATGGTAGAGGCTACCCCGAGGAGCCTCAGTACAGCCGTGTCCCCTACCCGAGCGCACTTCGTAGTCAATTACAGGCTTGTCTGGCATTTCGTAAGCTTCAATCAGCCGTAGGGCTTCTTCAGCAGCAAACAGCACTTCTACACTGCGAGCAATGATGCTTTGGAAGGGATTGCGACAAACTGACTCGAAGCCGACAGCACGGGCTACAGACTGAGCGCGAGGAGTGAGCTGAGCAAAATTGAGGTTGTAACGGGCTAAAGGACCCATAAAATAGTTACCGCGCCCTTTAATGGCAGAATGAAGGGCAGTGGAGTGAGGTTGATGCCTTTCTTCAATCCGAGCGTAGAATTGGCTAATGGGGATATCCAGTCCCTTGTTGGAAATTAGTCGCCCCTGATTCATCGGGTATTCTTCCCGATGGTGGAGTGCCACAAATTCGTAATCCTGCTCAAAGTCTGGAAAAGGTAGTTTGGCCGTCCAACGCACCATTTCCTCGGCCGCATCAGTTGCCCATTTCAGGTCTTCGACCAGGGACTGCAACTCTTGTCGGGTAGGTAGTTTGTAGAATCCACCCACCCGCACATTAATGGGGTGAATTTCTCTGCCGCCGAGGAGAGAAATAATGCGATTGCCAATTTTCTTCAGTCTCAGCCCCCGCTGAACGAGATCGGGATAATCCTTTGCCATCTCGATAATGCTTTCGTAGCCAAGGAAATCGGGAGCGTGCAGCATGAATACGTGTAGGCTGTGACTCTCGATCCATTCACCGCAGTAAATCAGCCGTCGTAGCGCTCGGATAGCACCTTTAACCTGCACCCCAAAAATATCTTCCATCGCGTGGACGGCACTCATCATGTAGGCGATCGGGCAGATGCCACAGATTCGGGCGGTAATGTCTGGAGCCTCGCTGTAATGACGTCCCCGCAAGAACGCCTCAAAAAATCGGGGCGGCTCAAAAATCTTCAGTTTTACATCTCGAACCTTATTGTCCCGAAGCTTTACGTACATAGCAGCTTCGCCTTCGACACGAGCCAGGTAATTTACTTTAATCGTCTTACTTTTCATGACGTTCGCTCTCCTTACGGAAGGCTTCGGCATAAGCGTTAAAAGTTCGATAAGCTCTTACCAGATCGGTATCCTTCGCGTCCAGGTGTTGCCACCAAGCGCTCAGAGATGGCGCGTTAGGACTTTCCATTGGACCGTAACAGCCGTAGCAACCCCGATTATATGCCGGACAAATTGCCCCGCAACCGGCGTGGGTAACGGGTCCCAGACAGGGTATGCCGCGAGCAACCATAATGCAGACAGTGCCGCGACGCTTGCACTCCAGACAAACGCTGTAGCTGGGAATATTGGGCTGGCGCTCGTTGAGAAAAGCGCTAATTACTTCCAGCAGTTGGTGTTTGTTAATCGGGCAACCTCGAAGTTCAAAATCGACAAAGATATGCTCGGCGATCGCGGTAGACTTATTTAACGCCTCGATATATTCGGGGTTGGCGTAAACAATAGAGGTGAATTCTTTGACATCTTTGAAGTTGCGCAATGCCTGAATACCGCCTGCTGTGGCGCAGGCACCGATAGTCACTAAGTACTTGGAGGCTCGGCGAACCTTGTGAATTCGCTCGGCATCGTGGGGCGTACTAATTGAACCCTCGACTAGAGATAAGTCGTAGGGTCCCTTGACTGTGGCGCTAGATGCTTCCATGAAATAAGCAATCTCCATTTCCCCCGCCACGGTCAGTAACTCCTCTTCACAGTCCAGTAGACTCAACTGACATCCATCACAGGAGGCGAATTTCCAGACGGCTAGTTTGGGTTTACGGGTTCGCTTGGCGTTCATGTTAGAATTCTCGCTGCTCAAACCAAAACTTAATCCGATCGTACCGAAAGACTGGACCGTCTTTGCAGATAAAGGTAGGCCCTAGTTGGCAGTGACCGCAAAAGCCGAGCGCGCACTTCATATTGCGCTCCATAGTCAGGTAGATATTTTTGGGGCTGACTCCGCGCTTGAGCAACTCCATGACAGTAAATTTCATCATAATTTCCGGACCGCAGATTGCAGCGATAGTGTTGAAGCGATCGAACTGAGCGCGGCGGATGAGAGCTGTCACTACTCCCACATTCCCCCGCCAGCCTGATTCAGCGCGATCGACGCTGACCGAGACTTCCATGTCGAACCGCGAGCGCCATTTCTGCAAGTCGCGACGAAACAACAGATCTTGCGGCGTGCGAGTCCCGAACAGCAAAACTACTTTGCCGTACTTCTCTCGATTTGCTAGCACGTAGTAAATTGCCGGACGCAAGGGTGCTAGACCAATTCCCCCGGCGACGAAGACAACATCGTTACCCTCAGCGGCTTGCATCGGCCAACAACTGCCGAAGGGTCCCCGAATCCCGATCGGATCCCCCGACCTGAGTTTACTCAGTGCTGTGGTGACGGTGCCGACGACGCGGATAGTATGTAGAAGTTTGTGCGGCTCTTCGGGATTGCCACTAATGGAAATGGCAGACTCCCCAGTACCAAAGGCATAGAGCATATTGAATTGCCCTGGTGCAAAGACCAGTGGTTCGCTCTCCCGAGCAGGTTCTAGTTCCAACGTAAAGATCTCGTGGGTTTCTTTACGAATCCGCTTCACCCGGTAGATTTGGGGCAGCATGGGGTCAAAGAGGATCAGAGGGGGGGAGAGGGGGAGAGTCGGTTTATTCATTTTACTATCTCCCGGTCGGAAAGCCCAAGAGGGCTAAGACTTTCAGTCGGGAGGCCAGGAGAGTTTCGAGCCAGATTAATGATAAACGCGTCATTAGTTAGTAACCCAACACACGATCCC
>JBFRWL010000270.1:0-3575 GCA_051439565.1 Prochloraceae cyanobacterium | reverse complement strand
GAGTGACATATTTACCAGGAGAACCAGTAAATACTTCTGCCACAAAGAAAGGCTGAGACAAGAAACGCTCAATCTTACGAGCGCGATCTACAACAACACGATCTTCTTCAGAAAGTTCGTCTAGACCTAAGATGGCAATAATATCTTGTAATTCTTTATAGCGTTGTAACGTAGACTGTACCGCACGAGCAGTATCGTAATGTTCTTCTCCTACAATGTCGGGTTGCAACATAGTACTAGTTGAATCTAGAGGATCTACCGCAGGGTAAATACCTTTAGAAGCTAACGCCCGAGAAAGTACCGTAGTACCGTCTAGGTGCGCAAAAGTAGTTGCTGGTGCAGGATCAGTTAAGTCATCGGCTGGTACATATACTGCTTGAATAGAAGTAATAGAACCTTCTTTAGTTGAGGTAATACGTTCTTGTAAGTCTCCAACGTCAGTACCAAGAGTAGGCTGATATCCTACCGCAGAAGGCATCCGACCCAGAAGTGCCGATACTTCAGAACCAGCTTGCACAAAGCGGAAAATGTTGTCAATAAATAGCAGTACGTCTTGTTTATTAACATCGCGGAAATATTCTGCCATTGTTAAAGCAGATAAACCAACGCGCATTCTTGCTCCAGGTGGTTCGTTCATCTGACCATAAACTAGAGCGATTTTAGATTCTTCAGGGTTATCTGCATTGATAACGTTAGACTCGATCATCTCGTTGTAAAGGTCATTTCCTTCACGAGTCCGTTCGCCCACACCACCGAATACAGATACACCACCGTGTTGAATCGCGATATTGTTGATAAGTTCCATCATAATAACAGTTTTACCAACTCCAGCACCACCGAAGAGACCAATTTTCCCACCTTGACGATAGGGAGTAAGTAAGTCTACAACTTTGATCCCAGTTTCAAATACTTTAGGCTTAGTTTCTAAATCTGTTAACTTAGGAGCGGGGCGGTGAATCGGAGAAGTTTCGCTGGTTGGGACGTCTCCTTTTTGGTCTACAGGTTCGCCGAGAACATTGAAAATTCTACCTCAAGTAGCTTTCCCTACAGGAACACTAATGGGAGCTCCTGTATCATTAATGTCCATACCTCGTACAATACCGTCAGTGCCGCTCATAGCAACTGCACGAACTTGATTATCTCCAAGTAGTTGTTGTACTTCACAAGTTACAGCGACATCTTGTCCTGCTGCGTTTTTACTTTCTACTCTTAAGGCATTATAAATGCGGGGCATTTTTCCACTGGGGAATTCAGCATCGATAACGGGACCGATAACTTGAGTAATTTTACCTACGTTTGTTTTATCTGTTGTGGCTACCATGCTTTGCTTCTACTTGGTGGTTTAGATATTTTAATATGGCAGAGTAAATCTTAATTTAATCTAAAATTTGCCATCTTTAAGATTATCATCTTATGGTCTGTCTAAGCTTATTTATTCTTCTGGTTGTCTGTTTGGCTCTGTTTCTCGATACCCTAGACCTCCGTCGCTACTACCGATAAAACTTACTTTTTGCAACATTCATCAATTTTTTTTGATACATCAAGATTATTTGATGTAATATAAGATTGCTCCTGAATTTTGCATGGAGAAGGAAGGTCATAAATCCCTAGAGGAGTCCAAACCCCACGCCTAAAGGTCGGGGGCTTCTAATCCTCGTATATGACCAGACTCAGCTAGAAATCTAGCTACGTTAGATAGGCCATCTCACCTGAGAATGCTTGCCAGTTCTCCGCACTGAGGCTTCAGATTAAACATCTGTAGAGGGATTAAAGAAGTGTCTGAAGCACAACAAACCTTTTTAACTTTGTCGAGGCAAACTTTACACATTTGTAGAAGAGACAAAACCATGTCTAACTTTGTATTTGTCTTAGATACCAACAAACAACCACTGACCCCCTGTACTCCAGGAATGGCTAGAAGCTTACTCCAGGCAGGGAAAGCTGCGGTATTTAGACAATATCCATTCACAATTATCCTCAAGAAAGCTGTAGAAAAAAAGGAGGTTAAACAATGTCAACTTAAGCTTGACCCAGGTTCCCAAACCACTGGAATAGCAATACTACAAGGCAATAAACTTATCTGGGCGGCTGAATTAAATCACAGAGGGCAGCAAATTAAGGAGGCTCAGGAATCTCGGCGTTCTCGAAGAAGAAGTCGTAGAGGGAGAAAAACTCGCTATCGCCAACCAAGATTCCTGAACCGCACTCGGGTTAAAGGATGGCTGCCACCATCACTAGAACATCGGGTTTTAACTACTATAACTTGGGTTAATAGATTAATAAAGCTTTGTCCTCTGAGCTCTATTGCAATGGAATTAGTTCGCTTTGATACTCAAAAAATCGATAATCCTGAAATATCTGGTACTGAATATCAACAAGGCAGTTTGTACCAGTACGAGGTTAGAGAATACCTGCTAGAGAAATTTAATCGGACCTGCGTTTACTGCGGGGCAAAAGATGTTCCTTTAGAGGTTGAGCATATTAACCCTAAATCAAAAGGCGGTAGCAACAGAGTCTCAAACTTGGCTATTGCTTGCGTTTGCTGTAACCAAGCTAAATCTAATTTGGATGTTAAAGAGTTTTTGGCTGAGAAACCATCGATTCTGAAGCGAGTATTAGCTCAAGCTAAAGCTCCCCTAAAGGATGCAGCAGCAGTAAACTCTACTCGCTGGAAGTTATTCAATTGTTTGAAAGAAACTGCCTTATCTGTAACTACTGGAACTGGAGGGCAAACTAAATTTAATCGTACTCAGCAGGGATTAGAAAAAACTCATTGGCTTGACGCTGCCTGTGTTGGAGAAACCCCAGAATTGGAAGTTCTCACAACTCAGCCACTGCAAATTAAATGCACTGGATATGGTAATAGACAAGTCATTCATGTCGATAAATTTGGTTTTCCCAGAAAAAATAAATCAGGAGAACTTGTGAGAAAATCCGCCTTAGTCAAAAAAGTCAAAGGCTTCGGAACAGGAGATCTTGTCAAAGCAATAGTTACCAAAGGCAAGAAAATCGGTTCTTATCTAGGTAAAGTAGCTATTCGTTCAAGTGGTTCTTTTAATATTAAAACTATTACGGAAACAGTACAAGGTATTAATTTCAATTATTGCAGCGCTGTTCACCGGAAGGATGGATACCTATATGGCTTTTAAGACGAAGCCCTGTCGGGCTGCTGTTTATGCAAGAGAATTTCTCCTCCCCATACATAAATGACAGGGGTATCCGAACTTCCCTTACCAACCCTATTTTCGATGAATGTTCGAGACACAATATCTGTAAAACCACTTCAGTTATTAGCTTTAGGACTTGGCACCGTTTTGTTTACTGTTTCCTGTTCTACGGCTTCCCAAGAAAGTTCATCAATAAAAATTGATGGCTCTAGTACGGCATACCCGATAACAAAAGAAATTGTCGGTAGATTTCAAGCTAGCCAAGAATTCCCCGTAGAAATTGCTCTCGAAGTTTCGGGGACAGGCGGTGGTTTTGATAAATTCTGTCGCGGTGAAACCGATATCAGTAATGCCTGTCTCTTAAACACAACTGACGCAGCCGACGACACGGCTAGTGTGTAGATCTCG
>JBFRWL010000269.1:0-7086 GCA_051439565.1 Prochloraceae cyanobacterium | reverse complement strand
TGTGTATAAGAGACAGATAATAATTTCCTCAGTATTGGTTAGCTTAGTTTAATTGAGGGTTATTGCTCGGATTCTGCTTGAGGAAGTAGAACGACAGGTTCATTGATGGCAATCATTAAGGGTTCTTGCTCTCGCAATTGATTGGTAGCCATTTGCGGCACGAAGGAGTTATTTCCTGATAACATGCCAGATATAGTTCCCACGAATAGAGCAGCAAAGGCTCCTCCAGTAACGATAAATATGCGTCTGATGCTGCGATCGCGATCGAGGCGCTGAAAAACTCCCTTTGACAAAGCCTGAGTTGATTGTTCTGTCTGTGGTATGGGAAGTGTTTTCATTCCCCGACTCAGTCCCAGCATTTGAGTGTATAGTTTGTGAAATTCTGGATCGGTATCTAGCCACTGCTGCACTTGTTGGCGCTCTCGTGCTGTTACCTCTCCATCCATATAAGCACTCAATAACTCAAAGCGCTCTTCTGGGGAAATTTGTCCTAGCCCAGGACGATCATCTCTAGGTAAATTAGAGTTTCTATCTATTTTCATCTTGTCAATTACTGGTTTGGCGTTATTTTTGGCGATCTTAAAATTAGAAGTTACGTTGAGATCATCTCTGATTGAGACTTATTGATTCTTGTAGGAAAGCTAAGGCTAGGCAGGTAGATGCACTCTTATACCTTCTACTATAATTTTAGTAGTCAATACCCGGAAAATTTAGTTTTCCTTAAGATAGCTTTGCAGCACAGATTGTAATTTTATTCTGGCTCTAGCTATTCTTGACTTTACTGTTCCTAGAGAAACGCCAGTAATAGAAGCGATTTCTTCGTAAGCCATCCCCTCTATTTCTCTGAGAATTATAGTCGTGCGGAAAGCTTCTGGCAGATCTGCTAGTGCTAGCTTTAACTGCTCGTAAAATTCTCTGGTTGTTAGGTTTTCGTCTGGATTGGGATAGTCTGAAGCAATATCCCAGCTCATTTCTCCGTCCTCTATTTGACGAGGAGCATCTAACGAGAGGGTACTAGCATTTCGCTTACGCTTGCGCAGTTCGTCGTAAAATAGGTTGGTAGCAATTCGGCTTAACCAACCCCTGAATTTTACTGGTTCTTGCAGGCGCTTAATATTGCGATAAACTCGAATCCAAACTTCTTGAGCTAGATCGGTACGATCTTGCCAGTCAGGAGCCAGATGGTACAAAACTCTATCAACGTGAGACTGATAGCGGCGCATCAGTTCTGTAAAAGCTGCGCGATCTGGTTTAATCCCTTGCTGACAGGACAAAATTAAATCGTAGTTAGACAGTTGGTCAGGAGACACTGGAGAAACTAATTTTTGAGGAGTTTTTACCTCAGCTGTTGACCAGTGTAATGGAACTGGTTGACTCATGAACTCCTAATAACATTACTACATTGTCTTTCTCTCCTTGACTCTGCAGAGGCAAAAAAGTTCCTGTCAACTGCAGTTTTTTTTTCAGCTTAGTTACTGGGACAGAGATGCTGTCGAATTAGGAGCGTTCGACTCGTAGTTAGTAGCGTGAGACTGTAGTAAACTGCTGATATTGCTGGTAATTTCTTGACCACTAGCAACAGGTGTAGTAATTAACTTGCCTATTGATTCTGGACGTTCGATATAGCGCCCAATTGCTGCTCCTACCTCTTCGGCGATTAATTCTTGGAGTTCTCCTTTAGCTCGCTGACGTTGATAGTTAGCTCCTTCTTCTGTGGTGGCATAAAGTGGGGGAAGTCGATTTAAAGCATAGGCGGCAAGATCGCCTATATCTAAGTTTTGATCGCTGGTTTGTTCGATTTCCGCTACTCGCGCGATCGCCTCGCCAATCACCAACTCTTCCATCACGTTGATGAACTGTTTGCGAGGCATCGAAACTACATCCCCTTCTAGCAAAGCTCCCATTAACCGATCTAGAGCCATATATTCTTCTAGAGAAAGTTCCGAAGCTGAATCGCAAATTCGTCCCACTTCAGATTCCATTGCTGGGGTTAAGTAACCATCTTTGAGAGCTTGTTCTACTATTTCTTTAATACCCATAACTTTTTTTGATTGATTTTTGCCTCATGTCTAAAATAACCTATCTTACCTGTCTTCATACTTCAGCCAAAACCCTGAAAATCCTCATTCAACTTCACTCAATTCCTTGAAATCTCCAGGGAACTGGATCTACTGCTACTCCATTAACATACAGGCCCCAGTGTAAGTGAGGACCTGTAGAAGCGCCGGAAGAACCGATAGTACCAATTTTTTGACCTGCTTTGACTAATTCTCCCTCTCTCACGTCGATACTCGCCAAGTGCAAAAATATACTCAATACTCCTTGACCGTGATCGATACCGATTGTATTGCCGTGAATGCGAAAACCTTGAGCTTCTTGACCGACTAATGCTACCCGTCCTGCTGCTGGCGCGATTACGGGAGAACCATAGCCCCCAGCATAGTCAACGCCACGATGGTAATAATTTTTGGCAAATACACCATTGTAATAGCGGCGCACGCCGAAAACTGCAGAGACTCGCGCTGAATTGGGACGTAAAAACTTTCCTTGCCAGAATTTTTGCAGTGTAACTAATTTTCTAAATGCAGCTACTCGTTCTAGTTCTAACTTAGTTGCTGGCTGGGAAGCCCGTTTAGATAGCCGGATGCGTTGGATGGGAAAAGAGCGATCGCGCAACCACACAGCTAGATTTTTTGTCTGTCCGTCCCCTGTTACCGTAATTTGTAATCTTCCTGGCTGGTTTAAGGGACTGGTAGGTAACAAAGCGCGATAGCGATCGTCGTCAAGCGCAAATACTGAATAACTCTTCTGTTTGAGAAAAACTTTTGGTTTCGAGGCAGGGTTATCGGTTTCAACTATTACTGAAATTGTATCTCCCTGTTGAGGATTTTCCGGTGTCAGGCGCACCTTTAAGGCTTTTACTGGTGTAGCCATAACTACAAACCCGACAACCGTTGCCACAGTTAAACTATTTTTTAACCCTTCTAGATAAGTTTGAAGCCCAGACTTACTTTGCAAGACAAGCATAGATTACCTTGAAAATCGTTGCCTGGGCATTAGACTATCATTTTGTCCGATCTGTTTCCAGATATATTTCTGGAATCTTCAACCTTTTGGCTTGATATATGCCAGCGCGTGTCGCCAAATCAGAGTTAGGTTTTCCCTGCTGTCTCTCAGACAGATGCAGTATTGATCTTGCCAGAAAATAGTCCCCGAGAGGCTATCTCCGACGATTAATTTCAACTCAACCTCCTGTTTGTCCTGAATAAAGTTTTGTATCAGACGCGCACTAGGTAAACCAATATCGAATTCAGACATAGTATCAGCAGTACTACTCCCAAAGTTGTTGCTTTGTTGCTCAAGAGCACAAAACAAGCTTACCTTTTTGATTGGCTCTAGTTAAGGAAAAATAATTAATGAGACTGACTTTTTTCCCAATCTTGGCGATCGTCTCCTTTTGCTTGGCGATTGCTCTTAACTCTTTAGCGGGGCTATCCAGCCAAAAAATAGATACTATACAAACATCTGCCATGCTTAGCGCTCCTTTTCTCCAATTACCTACTGAAAACTCCATAAGAGTGATCTGGTTTACTGAATTTCCCGGTTCTAACCATCGGGTCGTCTACGGAGAAAAACTGAACCGCAGTTCACCAGCCACAACCATTCAACTCAGTCGCGTCCGCGAAGATGAAGAATCCTATAGCGTTCGCAGCTACCAACAGACGACTAAGCGCGATATTTGGCGACACGAAGCTATAGTTAGCGATTTAAGTGAAAACAAATCTATTCCCTATCAAGTAATTAGCCGGCGCGATCGTCACGAAAAAGCTGAGGAAATTAAAAGTCGCGTCTTTACTCTAGCTCCCCAGCCCCAACCTGGGGTACCGTTAAAAATTCTCTTAACCTCAGATCACCAGCTTAAACCCATGACCGCTGCTAATTTGCAGAAAGTAGCCGAAACTATTGGACGCGTAGATGCGATCTTTTTTGCCGGAGACTTAGTCAACATTCCCGATCGCGCTTCCGAGTGGTTTGACGATACTAGAGGCGGTGCTTTTTTTCCCTGTCTTCAAGGTGTAGCTAATTACCAACTGGAGAAAAATGGGGTAAAAACTACCTATACTGGCGGAGAATTAATTCAACATGCTCCTTTATTCCCGGCGATCGGCAATCACGAGGTAATGGGTCGATTTTCCCCGAATAAAAGTTTAAACGAGCAGTTTAAAGACGCAATTCCCCGCCATAGAGCTAAAGTTAATTACGAGCCAATCAATCCAGGAGAAGATCTCCAACGCCAACAAGCATGGCTGAAGGACAATTCTTTTAATACAGATACTTACGAGGAAATTTTTACCCTTCCTCAAAGCATGAAGGGAGGCGAAAAATATTATGCCGTGACTTTTGGCGACATTCGTTTAGTAGTACTGTTTATTACCAATATTTGGCGCTCTTCGAGCCTCGCTCCCCAAGTGCGAGGGAAATATAGAGAAAGGGATCTAGATCTCGATCGACCCGAAAACTGGGGATACGGACAACATATTTTTGAACCAATTGCCAAAGGTAGTCCTCAGTATCGCTGGCTAGAGCGAGAACTTCAAAGTGAGGAATTTCAGCAAGCAAAGTATAAAATCGTCATGTTTCATCATCCCCCTCATACCCTGGGAGAAAATATTGTTCCTCCTTACACCAATCCCGAACAAAAAATTGAATACGCAGCCGATGGAAGTATTCGCTCGGTACGATATGAATATCCTCCAGAGAAAGACTACATCATTGGCGATCTCATGCCTCTATTGGAGTCGGCGGGAGTTCAGCTTGTTTTTTACGGTCACTCTCACCTGTGGAACCGCTTCGTTAGTCCAACTGGCATAAATTTTTTAGAATCTTCTAATGTGGGTAATAGCTACGGAGCTTATCTAGGAGAGATCAAACGGTCTGTCCCGAAAGATAATCCTCGTTTAAATTATGCTGCCACAGGTAATCCCAATGGCCTAGAACCAATTATTCCTAACCTTGCTCCTTTGCTTGATTCTAACAACCTACCCTTGCCCTATATTGCCAGTAACGACATCACCGTATTCAGCATTTTAGATACTAGCGACGGTAGTGTAACCAGTTATCGTTTTGACACGCGCCAACCAAAATTAGAAGTAGTCGAGTTCGATCGATTTTTCCTAAATCGTTAAATAATAAATTATTTAAATTATTCTTCTGAATTTTTGAGAAAAGTTACAATATAGAAACTCAAATTCTCTCTCGATCGTCTCTGTGGTCTATTATTGCCCTATTTAAAGTAATTGTGAACTCCTGCTCTTACTCTTCGAGGAAGCTATCCCAGTCAGCTTCTACAGATTTTAGTCCTGACGTTTCCCCAATAGTCATTCGCGCTGCTATTCTTACAGATATACAAAGTCTAGCTGAAGTTCTCACTGATAGCTTTCATCCTCCTCAAGGACTGATGAATTGGATGTATCCCTTATTAAAACTAGGAGTTTGCGAAGACTTACGCAATCGCCTTGGTTCTAATTCCTCCCACTATATTTGTTTAGTGGCAAGTAAGTTGGTTTCTCCTGCAGCTAGAGAAAATCAGGAAATCGTGGGTACAGTAGAAATGTCTCTGCGTTCTAATCCTTATTGGTCAACTATTAGTTCTCGCTATCCTTATATTGCTAATTTAGCAGTCAAGAATTCCTACCGGCGGCAGGGAGTTGCCCGGAAATTACTTCGAAAATGCGAACAGATTGCTCTTGAGTGGGGATTTAGTGAAATCTCTCTCCACGTATTAGACAATAACCAGCGGGCTAAACAACTCTATTTCACTAGCGGATATCGACTAGCTCGAGTAGAATCTAGCTTAACTAGTTGGTTGTTGAACAATCCTAGCCGTATGTTTCTCAACAAGCAGCTCGAAAAAAGTTGATGGAGCGATCGAGCAATAGCATAGCAGTTTTCATTTAAATATGGCAATTTCCTTGAAGATAACTACACTTCAGTGAGGAAAAGGAACAGGGAACAGATTCTCCAGAATTAATGTTTAGCAGTAATTTTTGCAATTGGTATAGGTAACTCTAATACAAGGCAATAACTAGACAATAATGCTAATAATTGCTAATAATTAATCAGAATTAACCTAATCTCTAGTTTTTATAGTCTTAGGTACATAAGTGCATAGTCAATTAATTTGACTTTGAGGTTAGCGATTGTCCTATATGACGAGGTAATCTAATTCTGTCGAATCCTACCTGAGGAAAGTTCTGCTAGCTTTCAGGGCAATAATACTATGGAACAGGATCAGTTGAACCACAACCAAAATGGAAAATTACAGGCTTCTGAAATACTGGCGCTACTACAAAAGCAACAGATGTTGATTGTCAATCCCAAACGTAAAAATGGCTTGATTCTTTATAAAAAATATCATGCGGAGTTTGCTGGTCCTGGTGCTGTAGTCGGTAGTTTCTTCGATCAAGATGCGATCAAAGTCCTGCCTGTAGGAAATATTTCCTTGGTTTGCCCTCAAACTTCACGGGAAAGAATCTCGGCTTATTTAATTCGACGACAGTGGGTGCGACTGATCAAACAAATTATAGACAATCCTTTACCAGTCGAAAGAGCTCAGCTTATCCTCAACCAGTTTGAAAACTGGTTCGATGCCAACACAGCCGAGGAACTTCCAGATGAAGCTTTTGCTTTTTTGATAGGTGTTTTACCTCAAACAATTAGAAAAGTGCGCAATGCGGCCGATCGCTTGGAAGTTTAGCTATAATTTCTCAGCTTGAGGAGTAGTCGCGTCGGCAACCGAAACAAATCTTTGTCCAATCCAGACTGTCAAGATATGAGACAATAACCCGATCGGTCCAGCAAATAGAGATAAAATTAGAGAATGTACCGTCCAAATTCCCGTTCTCTGCCCTTCCCAATAAATCCAGCGACCGACAAATAAATCCATCACTAAAAAGTGAGCCCATCCCGTAGCCGTTACTTTTTCGTCGGCAAACAAGCGAGCTAGATCTTCTAACTGAGGATTAGATAAAACTTGGACGGATTCGGGGTTAATCGCTCCAGAAAAAAAGTACACGTACAACCCCT
>JBFRWL010000268.1:0-5497 GCA_051439565.1 Prochloraceae cyanobacterium | reverse complement strand
GTTCTCTACTGCACCTAGTAGCGATTTCCCCACCTTGGTATAGAGGTATGCTTAGTCAACTCATCTACTGTTCTACGACAACTTCTGTTATGGCTTCTATTCGTTGGTAAGGTTCAGGCTTTAAGGCAAAAAAACAAAAGCTGAACTCAGGTTGAATGCTCTAACCAGTCGAAAATTTTATCTAACTGCCATAAATCAACTAAGCCATACTGCCACAATACCATCGGTAACTGGTTGGGATTTTGAGATACTTGACGCTCAGCTAATTCAATCTGTTCAGTAGAAATTTCTAGCTCTTGTTGAAGAAAACTTATCAATTCTGGTTGCATTTTCAACTACGCCAATTCTTTCGGTAATCTCGTTCAAACTCCTCTACGCGCACAGGTATTAAAGAAGCCTCTAACTCAATATTTGAGTTTTCTTCTTGGATAGCGATGAGTTGCATAATTACGATCGCTGTGAGTAATGAGGCCAATAAAATCAACATTTTTACTTTTCTCTTATTGTTAAGTTATGTAAACGATTCTAAGATTAAGGCTAGATAATAGCAACCAAGTTCAGTACCGCAATTGCCACACCTGTGCTTGATAAGTATTGATTAAAACCCTTTTAGTCATTGGGGTTTCACTATTATTTTTTCTAGGGAGAGGAGAAATAATTAGAAATCTCCAATTTACTTAATTTCTAACCACTAATCTTGGGTTAGCTCTTTGAGTTTAGGGAAATTTAAAAAAATTTTATCTGTTTTTATCCTTCACTAATTGATTGTCGCCACAAATCGAGCTGTGGCTAAACAACAAACTTTCCAGCTCCCTTTGACTGGTACTCCTAGCCGTTGACATACAGCCCCTCCTCTCTCCAGTTGGTGGTAGCGACAAAACCGACAATGAATTGGTTTACTGGTCATTTAGGTAGGCTGCAAATAATTAATCTTAAGTCTAATCTGATTTATGGGGTCACTCCCATCTCTCTATGTGAATTCTGCATAGTTTTGATGCTTTAATTGCTAAGAGAACTAGTAGGACTTGTGGGTCAAGCATCAATTTAAATCTGGGGAATATAGCTGTGTAGGCGCTTATTGTTATTGGTATTTTGTTGATTATTAAAGTTAAATTCAATCTTCTTCTGGCTCTTCGTCTATTCCCCAATCATCAAGTAAATCCTCTTGTGTAGTAGTGGAGCTAAGTAGCGGAGCTGCTTCTAATTTCTTCCAACTAGATTGGTAGATAATATTCAGTGTCGTCCCTTCGGACTCTTCAAGTTCCTGGAGCATTCCGATTTGACCGATTTGTGAAAGCAATTCTTTGAGGCGGTCGTGGTGGTGAAGATATTGATAAGCTCTATGAGAAAAATACCAACAAGAGACTGTATCTGGCGCGCTCCCAAAATCTAAATCTTCCTCAAATCCGGCCGTATCTAGTTCCTCAAAAATATCTGCCAAACGCCGATATAAATCTGGCAACACTGCACCCATAATTTTCCTATTTCCGCTCGCTATCAACTATTAGATAATGATTGGTCGATGAGATTGGTGAAATTAGCACAAGACGATCGCTGTGTTGATTGATGTGACGACTCAAATCTGATGGTTATATGCCAGACGCGCCTCGGCTAAATCACGAATTAACGAAGTTTTGTTGCGGATGTAGGTAGTTATGGTGGGAATCTGTTCAGGAGAAAGTGGTTCTCGGTTCTCAAGCTGTTGGAGTAACTGCTCGCTTAAATCATTGTCGCTGAGCTGAAGAAGAATATGGGTCTGGGTTTGTTCAATCAAAGACCAAAGCTGGCGTAACCGGGAAACTTCCATGAGCTTCTACCTCATCGATGGGAAACGAAACTTTAATATTTCCTTAATATTTTAGCTATGCTCTTTCTTCTTAGTCCAAGTGTTACATTACTTTATATATTTTCATCCTGTCAGCCACTTCTCCAGCAAAGGTTCGAGATTAGCTAAATAATGAATCACAATAGAGATTAGAGGGTCAAGGAAACAACACAGAGGTCCGCTTATGGATGAGAAGCGTCCAAGAGTTATGGTGGCTGGGGCTACCGGATACATCGGCGGTGGAGTGTTGCAGGTCTTGCACCAGAGAGGCTTCTGGGTTCGCGCCTTGTGTCGCGAGCTAAGCCGCCTTTCCCACCCGAATTGCTCCAATGAGATTTTCGTGGGTCATGCAACTAGACCGGAGACACTCCTTGGACTATGTGAGGGCATTGATGTTGTGTTCTCATCCATTGGAATCCGCTCGTTCAAGCGCCACCCCAATATCTGGGAGGTAGACTATCAAGGCAACCTCAATATTCTTGAAGCGGCCAAAGATGCAAGTGTTAAACATTTTATTTTCGTTTCTGTGGTACGTGGGGAGCAAATGGCGCGTTTGAGTCCGATCGCCGCGGCCAGAGAGAAAGTAGCCCAGGCGGTTAAGGAGTCAGGAATGGACTATACCATCTTTGCCCCCACTGGTTTTTTCAACGACATGGCAGAGTTCTTCAATGCCGCTCAACACAAGGGAGTGATTCGTCTGTTTGGAGATGGCTCGGGAAAAATTAATCCCCTGAGCGCTCTAGATTTTGGGGAAGAAGTAGTCAAAGCAATTTGCTCACCCGAACTAAGAAACAAGGTGAAGACGGTGGGAGGATGTGAAACCTTCACTCATCGTCAGATTGCTGAATTAGCTTTCCAAGTTTTGGGGAAACAACCCAAGATCCAAAACATCCCCGCGGGGATGGTCTGGTTAATTGCCTCACTGTTGAGACCGTTTAACTATAATGCTTACGCTATGTTCAAGTTCTTTGAATTTATTGCCCGCACACCTGATGCGACGGGAGAAGTAATTGGTCGGCGGCGCTTGGAGGATTTTTTCAGGAATCTCGCCCAAGGATTATCTCTAGCTGAAGCAGACAGCGCTTTGTCATGGCAACGATAGTGATGGTTTAAATTACAGCAATTGGAGTTAAAAGATGATGAGGAAGGAGACTACACAGCTTTTACGTCAACGCTTTGAACGTTTTGCCCAACTCAGGGCAAAATACGGCACGGCTAAAGCGCTAGAAATGATGAGGGACGGTCAAACTGAACGCCAGAAGCAATTGATGAGTCCATTCATCACTGGGGTGTCCCTGGCTGAAGGCTTTCGTCGCTCAATTCCTATCTTTGAGCAGTTAGGGATGAAAATGGAGGTGGTAGACATCTCTAATCAAGGCAAAGATGCGGTTTTGGAAATTCAGCGCGTTTGTCCGTACAGGGCTCTGGCTTTAGAATTCGGGCTAGCAACACCCTGTCAAATTACTTGCGCTCTGGATGTAGCAGCAATCAACCAGGCATTCCCCGAGATGAAAGGCAAGATTTTGAGCCAACTG
This sequence comes from Prochloraceae cyanobacterium, assembly GCA_051439565.1. Taxonomy (GTDB): domain Bacteria; phylum Cyanobacteriota; class Cyanobacteriia; order Cyanobacteriales; family JBFRWL01; genus JBFRWL01. The sequence goes on along the minus strand of JBFRWL010000268.1, from coordinate 2,137 downwards.
GTTGAGGGAGACTGCGTGTGCATATTTAAATATGAACGGGATGTTAAGGTTGCTAGCCCTGATTAAAATTTCAGGCATTTAGGTGAGCTTCACAGGTCAATCCTTTCTGATGAAGAGGAGGTTTTGAGATGTTGATTGGAATAGCAGGTGCAACGGGCTACCAAGGAAGTTGGACTGTGTGCAAGCTTCACGAACGGGGTGACAAGGTTCGCGCACTGGTGAGAAGAACCTCGGATATATCGGCAATTGAACCTTGGTGCGAAGTAACCGTAGTAGACTTCGACTCCCAATCGTGCATACGAGATGCTCTCCAAGGTGTGGAAGTCCTGATCCTCTGTCTCTCTAGGCGACGCGGGTCTGAGACAACCCATGAAGAACTAATGCATTTAAGGTTTCGATTAGTTCATGCAGCCAGAGAAGCCCATGTTAAGATCATTGCGCGGATTTCATCGCAGGTTCCCGAACAGGATTTGCATCTGAGCGAGGTGTTCTCGCAACAAAAGGCAGTTGATGATTTACTCCGCAGCCAGAAAGATATGAGATATATTCTCTTGCATGTCACTAGCTTTTGCAAAGACCTTGATGTCTTGTTGGAAACGATCGACAAGAAAAATATTTGTATTATCCCTGGACCGGGAACATATCGGCTACATCCCATTCATCGGGATGATCTAGCCAATTACCTGATTGATGCAATTGAAAGGGCTCAAGCCGGCAATATCGAGGTAAATATTGGTGGACCAGTCGATGTTTGTTTAAAGGAAATGGCACAGATATGCTTTCAAGAATTGAAGCGTCCAGTCAGAATCTATCATCTTCCAATGTGGCTTCTCAAGTTGGGCCTTATAGCCGCAGGTTTGATGTCATTCATCCCGAGATTTCGTCTGATTCATTCGACGCTGGGTCTTGTCTATTTTGGCTTTGCAGGCAATCATCTTGGAGAACACGTGGGCAAGCACAATCCCCATATGTACATCCGTGAAGCGGTGAATCAGTTCGCTTGAATTTTAACTAAAGAAAACTACAAAATGGCTCACTCGCTCGAGCGGCATTCACGGAGCAATTGTAAGATGTCGGGTTTCCTCTGATGACCAGAATTCCTCAAAATGAGCTTGACGAGCAAAAATAATGATTAATCCAAAAAGATTATCTCAATTTGTTAATTTTTATAAAAAAGTGTAATAAAAATGTCGTAAAAGGTCAATAAGGGTTGACAGGAAAAGGTTAATAGTAGTAAGGCAAATCGTTGCCTCTTCCCAGATAAGCTGTTAGGGATTGGGGAGTGGCTTACAGATGGAGGTTTTTTAGATTTAAAGGGACTTAACTATGACTCGTCAACGTTGGGCTTCAAGAACAGTTTTTCTGCTGGCGGCTTTGGGTTCAGCTGTCGGCTTAGGTAATTTGTGGCGCTTTCCCTACCTGGCTGGAAAATATGGTGGTGGAGCCTTTCTGGTTCCTTATCTCATCGCTTTAGTTTTAGTCGGAGTGCCAATGTTAATGCTAGAGTTGGCTGTGGGACAAAAGATGCAGCAGGGAGCAATCGGTTCTTATAGGAAGCTACATCCTAGTTTTGGCGGTCTAGGTGTCTTGGCTCTGATTTCTTCTTTGATCATCGTCTCTTACTATGCAGTAGTTATGGCATGGTCCTTGATTTACTTGCTAGCATCTTTTGGGGTCAAATGGTCGGGTAATGCTGAAGGCTATTTTTTTCAGGAGGTTTTGCAAATTAGTGACGGGGTTAATATCTTAGGAGGCATTAACTGGTTGATTCTCTTGTCCCTGTTTGTTGTCTGGCTCTTAGTGTATTTTTGCGTCTGGCAAGGCACTAAAAGCGTGGGTCAAGTCGTTCTCTACAGTGTCCCGCTTCCGGTAATTTTACTGGGCGTATTGCTCATACGTGCCGTGACTTTGCCCGGTTTTCTCCAGGGGTGGGAAATGTATCTCAAACCAACCTGGGGGGCCTTGCTTGAGCCAGAGGTCTGGACGGCTGCTTTCTCGCAGATTTTCTATCTTTTCCTATTTTTCCTGGTTAAGGATAACAAGAGAATTTAATTACAGGTTGATAATTATATCTCACAAATTTTAATTATTCTGTCAATTAAACTACATTTATCTTTAATTCATTCACAATAAAAGT
>JBFRWL010000267.1:0-13071 GCA_051439565.1 Prochloraceae cyanobacterium | reverse complement strand
CCTATCACCATCATCATCTAGTCTGCATCCAGTGCAATAAGACCATTGAATTTCAAAATGAGTCGTTCTTCAAACAGAGTCTCAAGCAGTGCGAAAAAGAAGGATTTAAGCTCGTTGACTGTCAGCTAACAGTTATGGGGATTTGTCCAGAGGCTTTACGCATGGGATGGCCCTATACCCTTGGGAGCAATTGGTGTTGTACTCGTGCTCAAGCAACTTCATTAAACTGAATGAAGCTTAACTTATGTTTATCATACCAATTCTCAAAAGTAACTGAAGACGTAGAAGTGTAATTTTGAGCCAAGCAAATTAGTGTTTAGGTAAACAACCAGTGACGCATTTTCCCAATCGGTTAAACTCCATAGTCTGTCCGTTTAAAGGAATATAGACGGGCATATTAGTTAATTGAATAAACCGTTCATTGTCAATTTCAATGTTAGCTTTAATGGTTCTTTTAGACTAAGTATGATAGATTACTAGCAGATATGTTTCTAGTATTCAAAGATAACGAATTATCCACAACTAGCAAGCTTAGCATTGATAATCAAAAAGCGCCGAGCTGAGCGATTAAATTGATTTGCTCTTGGTCGTCGGCTTGTAAGACTACCATTCCTCCTGATGAAACAGAAATACCACTAATGGCGGCAATATTGACAGCATGAGTAACCATAACAACTCCTCCAGTAGTGCGACGATTATTAATAATGAATTGACGGAGTTGGGAAGTTTGCTCTGGTTGTGTCGAGCGATCGGCGAAGAAAGAGTTTAAAGCTGGCAAAGTCTCTACTGAACCAATATTCATCAGTTTTGCTGTTTCTAGACAGCGACACCACTGACTGGATAAAACTCGAACAATGGCAATATTGTAGCGGCGAAATGTCTCTCCGATTTGGGCAGCTTGTACTCGACCCGCCTCAGAGAGATTACGTTGAGTTGAGCAGTCGCCGAGTTGAAAAATGGATGGATCTCCTATTCCTGGTGCTAAAGCATGACGAATGAGAACCACATATCCTGTTTCGTGCTGTAGACGGGACCAGACTTCTGCCTCAGAGCTAGTCAAATCAGAAATAATAGCGGTCGTACCTTCTGCATAGCCTGGGATTTCGCTAGAAGCTTGGAAGTCTGAGTGAGAAAGCCGAACAGCAGCACAGCCAGTTAGACTAAGCAGCATGCTCAGCGTAGCTAACCATCCTCGCCTCACGAATAATTTCGCTATCATTTCAAATCTCCTAGTTAATTTACATTTCTGGTTCTATATCGATATCTCATCTTAAAAATTCTCACTTGGAATTAATTTGACCGACCTACTTAGGGCATACATAATAAGTATAAAACCTTTATAAATCAATAGTTTATACCTAAAGAAAGTCAAGTCGCTCAAGTGCAAGAAATAAGCTTCTCTACCTATCAATTCCCATGCACTTTTGGATTATCTAGATTATTCTGACTCCCTCTGCTGACTCGAAGACTACTCCCTCCTGGGAGAGTTGGGGTGGGTCTGACTCTTATCTACACCGAAAAACTTTTTCAGCAAACCCTACTTAACTATAGAGCTGGTGGGGGCATTGATACTTCCTCTAGCATTGGCAGTTTCTCTAGGGTTAGACGGTTAGTGGTAACACCAGAGAGCTGCTTGAGGAGTTTAGGTTGAGGATTTTGTAACAAGCAGATAATGCGATCTCCTGGTTGCCAAGCTTGTCCAGCACGGACTATTTCTAGATGCTTGTTTCGTTCTATCAACAGAGGAATTAGTTTACCTGAATCAATGAGCGCCTGTAGATAAGTCTGCTGATAGCTAAACCCAGAAACATTAAGCTCAGTTTCTCCTAACTTAACATTACCCTCATTCAAATAGTGGTTCCAAGTCTCTAAGGATAAGGATAAGTCAAAAGTAAGAGCTGGCTGAACTTTGTTGCGATCGCCTAGCTTAGCATCTTGAGGATTTTTAGGAAACACGGCCAAAACTCTAGGAGTCTCAAACTCTTCAGATGCTCGCTCAGCTAAGACGAAGTTTACTTCGCCATTTTGAGTCATCGCCAGAAAAGTACCGATTGAAGCCAATCCTGCTTCCTCCAAAACTCCCGTATCCATGGCACTATTCAATATAACTCGCAGCTTTTCCTGTTCTGCTTGTTTAAGTGCTTGTGCGTTAGTATCAATGAGCACCACAGGCTCCTCCCGTTCTTCTAGGAGATGGGCAATGAGACGTGCCAAAGGATTGGAACCTACAATCACTGCACCCTTGAGAGAAGCTGCATTGAGCCCCAGGATATTCGCCACTGTTTGAGCTGTCAATCCTTGGATTCCGACTGTCATCATAATCGTTAAGAATACCAGGGCTTTGATACTCTCGCCTCCACTAATTTGTGCTTGGGTCAGTAAAATAGCGAATAGAGAAGCTACCGATGCTGAAACAATACCCTTGGGTCCGATCCAACTCACAAACAGCTTCTGACGCCAGTTAAGTTGACTGTTCCAGGTGCACATCCAGACGTTGAGCGGTCGTACTACTAACATCAGGGCTAAAACAGTCAATGCGCCTCCCCAACCCAGGGCGACAATACTAGCCAAGGATAAATCCGCAGCCAGGAGAATAAACAACACAGAAACAGTTAAGATGGTTAGCTGACCTTGAAATCGACGTAACAGGCGCAACTCCGGTACCTGAACAGCACTGAGCAAAATCCCTGCAACCACCGTCGCCATTAATCCCGACTCTTCTTGGATATATTGGGCGAGGCAAAACAAGCCCCACACACTTGCTAAAACCACCAGATTTTTCAAGTCAGAGTTGAGAAAATCAGTCCGTTTGAGAAACCAGCCCAGCAGCCAACCTCCTGCTGCACCGATCGCCGTACCAATACTGAGGCGGATAGTTAAATCCTCTATTAACTTTATCGGATCGACATTACCACTTAAAACTATCCCTAGGATTAAAACCGCTAAAATTGCTCCTACCGGATCGATCAGTACGCCTTCTGATTCGAGTAAAGTAGCGACTTGTCGCTCGACCTGTACTTGTTTGAGCAAAGGACCAATAACTGTCGGTCCAGTTACAACCACTAGGGAGGCGTACAGAAAGGAAAGTTCCCAGGGAAAATCGGCCAAAAAGTGGGCAGCAATTCCACCCCCAATTAAGGTAATTAGCGTTCCAATCGTAATTAATTTGCGCAGACTGCCAGAAATTTTAGCTAAGTCTCTAACTTGAAGGCTCAGTCCTCCTTCAAATAAAATCAAAGCTACTGACAGGGAAACTATTACTTCTAGACCGTACCCCAGTAATTCTGGCTCGATCCAACCCAAACCATCTCCCCCTAAGAGAATGCCGAATAATAGTAAGAAGACAATACTAGGAATTTTGAGATATTTGCCCAGTACTTGAGCGCTAATGCCTGCTATGACAGTCACAACTATTAAAACTGTAATTTGAAAAGGCATTTCCATCCCAGTTTCCTCAAAGTTTCGATCGCTTTACCCTTAAGGTTAAACTAATGAGCTTTAGTTAGAATTTGTTTCATTTGCTCGACTAAATTTTCAATTTCTGTTGGTAAAGTAAAGTAATGAACGCAAGCGCGAATGCAATCAGGGTTGAGAAGGGTTCTGAGCATAAAACCTCGTTTTTCTAGAGATTGTACCAGCTTTTCGTGGGAGATATTGGCTGTAACTTGAAAAGACACTAACCCTGCTTCTGGCGGAGAAGTTTTCAAACAATTAATTCCTTCAACTTGTGACAAACCTTGCCAGAGATATTCACTTAATTGGCAGATTTGTTGATAACGTTCTTGACTAGTTCCCCATTGCTGATGAGTGGCGATCGCCTCCCTCAATCCCTCATACAGAGGATAAGCAGAAGTTGCCACTTCAAAACGCTTTCCGTCCTTTTGCCAACCTATTGGTTTGCCCTCTTTATCTTTATATACACTCCGCCAACCAATAAAAGTGGGATTAAGGTCGGCTAAAGCTTCAGGACGCACGTAAAGTCCCCCAACTCCCGCCGGACCACACCACCATTTATGACCAGTAAAAGCATAAAAATCTGCCCCCAATTCGCTAAGATTTACAGGTAAAGAACCCACTGATTGAGCAGCATCCACCAGAACTTGCACGGGTTTTCTACTCTGGGCATAATTGTGGCAAAGTTCGACAATATCAGCTAGAGGCAATACTTGACCTGTATTCCACAACAGGTGACTCAGCACTACTAAGCGTGTATTTGGTTGCAAGTGTTTAGAAATTACCGTTACTGGATTCTCTTGATTGAGAGTTGACATAATTGGACAGGTAGAGACTTTTACGCCAAAGCGCCTGGAAATTTCTTGCACTATGGCTATTACCCCAGGATGTTCGCAATCAGTCATTAGTATGTGATTGCCTGCTTGCCAATCGATTCCCCATAAGGCGATATTGCAACCAGCAGTAACATTTTCTGTTAGGGTAATAGTCTCAGGTTCAGTGCCCAGTTCTTCAGCGATCGTCTTTCTAACTAAAGGAACTATTCGATCAACCCAATCATTTACCTGAAGAGAAAAGGGTCCGTTCTGTGCAGTATATTCATAAGCAGCGACGATCGCTTCTAATGCTTGACGGGGCATAGTTCCTTGTCCACCAAAATTAAAATAATTTTTGTTAGCTAATGCCCGAAATTGTCCTCTATGCTGTTCTAGTTTGGATGTTGTGGGGAAAATCTGAGTCATGTGACATACTCCTACGCTGATACTGAAGTATATACCGCAGGCTTCTCTCCAAATTAATTAGAAAACGGTTGAGAGAGGAGTGTGGGGAGTGTGGTAAGTGTGGGGAGTGTGGGAGAGAGAGGGGAAGCTCAAAGATCGAAGGTAACAAAAAACAGTTAACTTCTCATTTGGGTTTTATATTTATTTATACTCATCTACTTAGCAATAAAATCAGCACCAGTCCAAAAATTAAGACTTGTCAGAGAAATACTTTTGGCTAAGATAGGGGAATTATTTCCGAATTAATCTAGAGCTAACTGTTTTAACATTGGCAATTAATCTAGATATTTGAATATCTAGTTGGTAATCAATCAACAAATGAATATGGTCTTCTTATCCGTTAAATTTAATTAGGTTGCAATCCCATTTTTATAACGTTTAAAAAAATATTTGCTCAAGGCGATTAAGAATCTGGCGCTTGAGCGCTTTTTGGCGATATTTAGTTACAAATACGACACGATCGGTAAGCTTGTAAACTGAGCAATAGCCTTTATTTTATTTAGTTGTCATCGACATCGGTAAACATGATATACTCATATTAAAGTTAGTTTAATTCTTCTTAATTACTCTCCTGACTCCTGACTCCTAGCCGAAGACTTGGCAAAAAAAATATTATGTAAATAAGCGAGTTTAAGAAAATTACTAAAACTCACATTGGCTAGAAAGTCTAATTGCAATTACAATCAAACTAATGCTGCTGAGTGATGAGCTACTCCTAAATTACAAACGCTGTCAACGTCGTGCTTTTTTAAATGTTTGCGGAGATCCGCTGCAGCGAGATCCTCGTAGCGATTTTTTACTGAAACTGCGACAGGAGAACAAAAATCACATCAAGAATATTCTCAACCAGTTTTACCCAAATTACTGCCAGCCACAAACGCCGCACTCAGGTAGTACCCTCAGCAAGCTGCTAGCCAAAGCAAAAGAGACTGAAGCTTTAATGCACCAGGGAGTAGACTGCATTTACCAAGGGGTTTTATTAAACTCTGCAGATAAAGATAAAGATTGGGGATTATCTACAGAAAATTTTCCCGCTGAGGGAATAACTCTAGTCGGTAATCCTAGTTTATTAGTCAAGCAGCCAGGAAAGTCTAATTTTGGCGATTGGGGGTATGTACCGATTAGTATTCAACTCGGTCGTCGCCCTAAAGCAGAATACAAGATGATTGCTGCTTTTCACGCCAAACTCCTAACATCCATTCAGGGAGTTTCACCCCAGAGATCCGAGATTATTTTACGCCGCCAAAATAGTTACCTCCTCAACTTAGAGTATTGGCTGCCTGAGATGCAAAAATTAGTCTCTGAATGCGTGCAAATGTTATTGAGAGGATCTGAACCGGAAGTATTTATTTCTCGCCAACGTTGCAATCTTTGTCACTGGTACAGTCATTGCTACGCACTCGCCCAATCTCAACAACACCTTTCTCTCGTCCCTGGCGTAACTCCCAACCGCTATCAACACTTACAAACACTGGGGCTAGATAGTTTAGAAACTCTTGCTGCTGCTTGTCCTGTTAATCTAGGGGAGTTAATTGGAGTCGATATCGCCTATCAGTTAAAGCAGCAAGCTCTATCTATTATCGAAAATCGCCCCATGCTTAAATTTAATCAGTCTGGTGGCAATAATGGAACTATACCGACAGCCTCTATAGAATTATATTTTGATATTGAAGCCGAACCCGAACGGAATTTAGATTATTTGTTAGGAGTTTTGCTTGTCGATCGACAAGCAAACAGGGAAGAATTCCACTCTTTTCTAGCAGAAAAACCAGAAGAAGAAGGAATCATCTGGGAACAATTTTTAGCTTTAGTTGAGCTTTATGCTGACGCGCCTATTTTTCATTTTTCTGAATACGAAGTAGAAACGATTCGGCGCTTGGCACAATTATATAATACTCCCCCTCGACAGAGAGAACTTTTGTTATCTCGTTGCGTAGATCTGCACCATCGAGTAATTGCTTCTGTCACCTTTCCGGTAGAAAACTATTCTCTTAAATCCCTCGCCAACTGGTTAGGATTTCAATGGCGCGATCGAGGAGTAAGTGGAGAACAATCAGTGTGCTGGTACGATCGCTGGCTGAAAACAGGCGATCGATCTCTACTAGAAGCTATTTTGCGCTACAACGAGGATGACTGTCGCGCTACCCGCCATCTGAAAGATTGGTTAGTGCAATTTTTATTTGAGCATTGAAGAAGGCAGGAGGCAGAAGGAAACAATTAGCGGGGGATTTAGTGTGAAATTATTTTTGATACACCAATGCTTCTGATTGGTAGCAAATACCAGCTTGCTTAAACCGATGTAAAGCTTCTCCTAGGCGATCGCGATCGGCGATTAAACTAATCCGCACGTATCCTTCGCCACCTTCTCCAAAGGCATTACCTGGCGTCACCACTACTCCAGTATTTTGCAGAAGGTAAAGGGCAAAATCCGTCGAACTTACCCCCACAGGCGTTGATACCCATAGATACATAGTTGCTTTAGATGGGGGAATCGTCCAGCCTAATTCTGCCAAACCCTCAATTAAAAAATCCCGCCTTTGTCGATACTTTTCTTGGACTTCTTTGACATAAATATCGGGCAATTCTAAGGCTGTTTGGGCTGCAGTTTGTATAGCGGCGAAAATGCCATAATCTAGATTAGTTTTCAGAGTGCGCAACCCCTGAATAATGTCAGAATTACCAACTACAAAACCAACTCGCCAGCCTGCCATATTATAAGTTTTAGAGAGGGTATGGAACTCAACGCCGATTTCTTTTGCTCCTGGAATTTCTAATAAGCTAGTAGGTTGATAGCCGTCAAAAGCTAGTTCGGCATAACACAAGTCGTGGACTAGCATTATCTGGTAGTGACGGGCAAAATCAACAATTTCGCGAAAGAATTCGCGAGGGGCTGTAGCGGTAGTAGGATTGTTAGGGTAGTTGAAGTAGAGAATTTTTGCCTGTCGTGCTACCTCTTCGGGAATAGAAGTTAGATCGATTAACCAGTCTCTTTCTGGTTTGAGGATGAGAGGATAAATTTTCCCCCCAGCAATTAGAGGTCCGCGAAAATGAGCGGGATAAGCAGGACTGGGAACCAGAACTAAGTCGCCAGGGTTAACATAGGCAAGAGCTAGGTGCGTCAGTCCTTCCTTAGAACCTAACAGGGGTAAAGCTTCGCTATCTGGGTCGAGATCAACATTGTAGCAGCGTTGGTACCAACTGGTAATGGCGTGCCGGAAATTAGCAGTACCTTCAAAAGGAGGATAGCCGTGATTTTGGGGATTTTCCAAGGCGGCGATCGCTGCCTCAATTACTGGTCGAGGTGCAGAACCGTCGGGATTGCCCATTCCTAAGTCTATCAGATCGAGTCCTTGCTCTCTGGCACGGGCTTTGAGTTCATCGAGACGGGCAAATACGTAGGGAGGTAAGGCGCTTAGGCGGTCAGCACGGCTAATCCAATCTAAACTCATCGCTCTAGGGCTGTACAAATAGGGATTAATTGATGCTTTGTCATAGTAACTTTTCTTTATAGCAAAAGATATACGAATATGGCAAATTGTACTAATTTCCCTTTTTATAGCTACAAATAGTTATTCTCAACAAGGCAAAGGGTAGAATGATTAATAGCTAGAGTATATAACTATGAACTCATACTAGTGCGGCGCACTTCGAGACCGCTTTCTTTAGCTGACTTTTGCAAGAAGTCTAATATAGAAGAAAATTTGCCTACCATCGATCGGCATTAGTGGCAGTATGAAAATTGGTGAGTCTTGCGAGGAAACTGCTAAATGAGCAAATCTGTTTGTGTAATAGTGGGTGTCGGTCCGGGAAACGGTGCGGCTTTTGCGCGTAAGTTTGCGATCGAAGGTTATCGCGTCGCCATGCTAGCCAGAAATATGGATTATCTTCAGAAATTGGCAGCAGAGATCCCAGATTCTCAAGCCTATCAATACGACGTAAGAGACAGCGAACGAGCAACAGAAGTTTTTAGCCGTATTGAGTCAGAAATGGGACCGATCGCGGTTCTTGTTTACAATGCAGGTGCTGGTGCTTTTGCCAATATAGACGATGCCACCGTTGAGTCTTTCCAAGGCGCTTGGGAAGTTAACGCCAGAGGCTTATTTGCGGTAGCTAAACAAGTTATTCCTCAGATGCGAAAGCTAAAAGGAGGCAATATAGTTATCATTGGTGCAACGGCTTCTATTAAAGGCGGTGCAAATTTTACTCCCTTTGCTGCTGCTAAAGCTGCCCAGCGTAGTCTAGCTCAATCGATGGCGCGATATTTAGCTCCAGAAAAGATTCACATTTCCTATATTATTGTCGATGGCATAATTAATTTAGAACGCACCCGCAAAGCGATGCCAGATAAACCCGATGATTACTTTATGAGTCCCGATGATATTGCCGAATCGGTATTCTTTTTAACTCAGCAACCGTCTTCTGCTTGGACGTTTGAATTGGATTTACGGCCCTTTGGCGAAAAATGGTAATATCAATTTCGTTTAAGATTGCTACACTTCGGTTAGGAAAGGTAACAGATTCAGATAATTGATGTGTAGCAGTATTTTTTGAAATTGGTAAACGTGAGTTCGACAAGCATTCAGCAATAGGTCAAGGGGAAGAGGGAAAGACCGATCTTGCAGTTACCTTACCCTTTAACATGCCTTTTTTTCCATTGTTGACAGCGCTGAAATACTATCATCGAACTCAGGTTAACATCAAGGAGGTTAAATTAAGGATTGCTGAAGCCTCCTCCGAATGTTTGGTTAAAATTAGTACTGCTTTGACTTACTCTAACAGCAGATTGAGAAAAGACCTGAAAAGCTTTACGAATCTCACCATCGCTGTTACCGGGAGTGAGAATCCACTCATCCCTAATACCCATTTGCTGAAAAACTTGACGGAAATCAGTGCAACCGCCGTCGTCGATTCCCATAGCGGCGATGATATGATTTTCTGAGCGCAACATATCTTGGACTACAGAAGCCACAGTTGATGCGTCGGCGCGGACAGAACCAGCATCTGCACCATCGGTAATAATCAAAGTGACGGTTCTTACAGGAACCCCGTTATCAGCAAAATCCTGGGCTTTGGCTAAGACGGTTCCCAGTAGTACGAGAGTTTGGTCGTAAAGAGGAGTACCGAGATGGGGGTCGTAATTTTCCCGCGTCATCCGTACTGCTTGGGATAGGGGGCAATAAGGATACAGCACATAACCATTGAGATAGCGATTGTGAATTAAGATATTATCTTGCTGTGGGGATGCCATTAAAGCATCTAAGACTGAGTTATGACCGCCCCGTACTGCTTGGGAATTGCTAGCAAAACGAATGGAACCAGAATCGTCGGGCATGATAGTGACCAGTACCACTTCACTAGCCATCACATCATCTACGTCAATGCCCAATCCGGCTTGAATTTGGGCCCCAATGTCATTGACATCTAAAGCCTGTAAGGATGTAGAAGATAATAAACCTTCTTCGCTAGCACTTTGAAATAAATCGTTGATATTGACAGTTTGAGATTGGCTCATGATTTTATTCCTCCAAAAAAGATGGTTTTTACGTTAATTTCTCTTTTTGTTGCTACAAATTGAATTCTGACTACCTGCGGTGCAGTAGCCCTTGGTAAAATCAGGGTGGTATCGGAGTAATTATTTGGGAAAATTGTCTTACATCTTTATCTAGCAAGACTTTTGGTTGTTGTATAATGCTCGTACAGCTAACAATTCTGGTGAAAAACCCAAGCAAGCTGATGAACCATGACCAGTAAAGATAGAGGGTTGTGCCAAAAAGTATTTTGCACAGATAACCTTTGGTACGCAAAATCTTCAAGTTTGGAAGCTCGAAAGTAAGGGCAATGTATGTGGTACTTTGTATCAGCATATCTGAGTCTGTAGCTGGTCTTTGACTGCCAGCACTGGTTAATCCAGTGACAGCTAATTTAGGAGCGAGTAGTGCGACAAATTTTGTACTCATAACCTAGATTAGAATCCAACGTCATTCATGCGTTGGAGAAGTCAATTTAATTGCAGTCCGGGAAAATTAGCGATCGCCTCTGTAGACTTAACTAGGTGCATCCCAGCATCGGCAAAGCGTTGGAAAGCTGCATTGGCTTGCGCAGTAAAATCTACAACTTGAGGGACGACTACCGGAGAAGTGCAATCTTCGAGTAAATAAACTTTTTGCGCCAGATCGGGGTCTTCTGTTCTAATTTCTGTGAGTAAGTCATCGATAGTCCAAGCGACGCAATGACTCTTAGCTTGACCGGCAATAATTACTGCATCAAAATCCAACAGTTTTTTGAGAAACCGAGTATTCTTTTGTGCAATAGGTCTGCCGTTAGCACCTTCTAAAACTTCTGGACGCAGCACTGAATAATTTTCAGTTAAAGGATTGCCCCCTTTAATTTCAAAATTAGTTTGACTGTGACGGGCAATGTTATGGAAAAATAAAGCTTCTTCTACTGCAGAAACTAAAGCATGACCGATTCCTCCTAACATGGCATGATAGGGCCAAATAGTAAGGGGATATTTGCCATCTTCTGTTAGTTTTTGCACGTAATGAAGAGCGTGTTTTTGTAAGCCTAAATAGTTACCTTTAGCCAGACTATAGGCAACTGCCGGATTTATTTTCCAAACTCCCTTTTGGACTTCTTCTAGGTTAATATTAGTCATCGGTTGGGGATGTTCTCCCCGATCGTCAATCCAAAATAAAGGGTGAAATATTTGCATTGACGTATGGGTGTCCATTGTGGGGGCAATCTCGGTAATTACATTCAAATTGCGATAAATAAACTGACACAGTCGCAGGTTATCTTCTACTGCTCCCATGCCAGATTGTCCTGCCACAAATAATTCAAATTCAGGAATGCAGAAAGTGTTTTGTACGTCGATGACCATTAAACAAATGCGAGTTTTATCTTTAGCCGCAGGATAAATATGATGTTGCCTCGCCCAATCTCTAGCATCTGCTGCTCTTTGTTGGTAAGGGACTCGCCAAACTTCTCCTACTTGGTTGGGTTGAAAAAAAGTAGGAACGGGTAATTGTTGGATCGTTTTAGTATTCATGATTAATCAATTTTTAAGGTTTGATTTGTAAGAGTGTTATTTGTTGTTGGCTGACTGCATATAGTCCTTTTGGTGCAGCCAATAATTGACAGTTGGAGTTGACAAAAGGTTCGGTATCTGGGAAGCTTTTGGTTTGGATAATTTGACCGTTGTGGGGTTCTAATCGAACAATGCCTTCATCGGTGGGTGCTAAGAGAAAATCGCCAATTGCACAGTAACCCCATATATTAGTCAGCCAAGAATTATTGGTGCTGTCGGCAGTAGCTGCGGCTATAAGTTGACCATCTGATTGAATGACATAAAGCCGATGTAGGATTTTACCTCGTTCTTGAACGACTGCAGTAAACCAACAGTAATCTCGGCTAAAAATACAGCTAGCATCTATTAATTCTCCCTGCCAACGAGGTAATTTTACTCGATCGTTAATTCCTTGTTTTTGAGCATCAAAGACAAAAGCAACATTGAGATTTCCAGCGCGGTAAAAGCCAAAACCAAAGCGATCGCCTACCCAAAATTGCGTTTGTTGTGGTAATACATCTCCAATATATTCAGCTCCCAGTTGACCCTCTCGCAATAATTGACCGCCCTGTAGCCAATAACGAGTAATTTGATTGCATTGCAGCATGGGGCGATCGTCATAGCTATCTACCGCTATTCGCTCTACGAAGTCATTGGCATTTAAGATAATTACCTGACCCTGCTTACCTACTAAGGTAGAGCGATCTGATAGCCAGAAGTGCATATTCGGATCTAGCTCTCCAGCTAGAATAACTGTGTCATCTTCTCGTTGAAAAACACCCCCTTGCCAATACAGCCACAGCAGTCTGTCCCCCACCAAGCTGACACGCAGAATTACTCCCGCAGTCGAGAAAATTTCGGTCGCTTTTACCTCTCCTCTGACAGTAACGATCGCAGGTGGGATTAATTTAGGCGAACTCTGAGTACATTGAGGACAGTCGCGACGAGCGTGTTCTAGACCGCAACTAAGACACTTGCTCCATTGCAGGTTATCTAACAAGTGACGCGGAAACTGACCGCGTACATCTTGATGAAAACAGCGATGCAAGTAATGCAGTAAGTCATCTGGGAGTACGTGGTAGGGAATGGCTGGCTTGGGATAGCGTACCTCTGCATGAAAAACAGTAATTCTTTTCAGAGGTCGAGTCTGATGGGGAGTTTTTGCCTGTTTGTGCTTCGGCTTGTAGACTCCTCCATAAGGATTGACAAATAACAAACATTGCATCAACATCACCGTAAAGGCATACCAGTCAGAATCGCGATTGTATGTCC
>JBFRWL010000266.1:0-2835 GCA_051439565.1 Prochloraceae cyanobacterium | reverse complement strand
GTTCAAGGCTCGGCAAAATTGCAACTTACTGATGGTACTCAGATGAGTATTACCTATGGTGGCAGTACCAATTATGGCTATACAAGCATTGGTGGGGAATTGGTTAAAGATGGTATTTTTCCTGAAGAAGAATTGACTTTACCAAGACTTTTGGCATATTTTGAGGCTCATCCTCAAGAATTAGATAACTATATTCCTCGCAATAACAGATTTATTTTCTTTTATGAAACTGATCACAAACCACCCAATGGTAGTTTAAGTGTTCCTGTTACGGCAGAGCGTTCTATTGCCACAGATAAATCTCTGATGCCACCTGGAGCTTTAGCTTTAATTCAAGCACCAATTCCTCAAGTTAGCCTTACAGGAGAATTAGAAACTCGTGAGGTAACCCGCTATGTTTTAGATCAGGATACGGGAAGTGCGATTAAAGGAGCAGGTAGAGTTGATGTTTTTTTGGGAAGTGGAGAACTAGCAGGCGATCGCGCAGGATTATTGAATGGCTCAGGTAAACTTTATTATTTACTGTTGAAGGAATAAATTAATCAAGATCTAACCTTTTCGCTATTTGTTAGATCTTGATACGGAAGGCGCGATTAAAGGTGCAAGAAGAATTGATATTTTTCTGGGGAGTGAAGAGTTAGCGAGTGCTCGCACTAGGTTATTAAACGGCTCAGGTAAACTTCATTGTTTACTATTGAAGGAATAAGCAATTATTCATCAATCAATCTCTCCGTCAAGAACATACATTGACACTCCCTTCGGTATAGCCGAGGGATTCTTGGTTCATCCCGACTTAACTAGATGAGAACACTAGCAAAGATACTGTTGGCGAAAGCAATCTGATTGTTATCTTACGTAATCTCAAGAAAGAGAATTAGCTAGTTTTTGGTTTATGGGTCATAAATCGATAATAACGACTGGGTGCGAGAGGAACATCATTTAACCAATCATAAAGACGACATAAATTCAGCCCAGCAGCGATTAAGATGTGTTGTAAGTGAGTTTTAGCTAAACCAATATATCGAGATTGACGCAAAGCTGAGCGTCTCACTCCTTGAGAGATACTACCTTCAATTCCAGCTCTCTTATTATAGGTCTTCAAAAATTCAGGTGTGTTTTGAATTTCACGACGCTTTTGAAGGGCAATATGCTCATCTTGAGTGCGGATTGTTAATCCTCTCGGTTCTTTTTTGGCACGAGTGCATCGGGTACGGGAAGCACAAGAGCCGCAAATAGGTTCGGAAAATCTGACATGAATCACAGGTTGTCCACTCTTATCTGTTTTTCTCGACCAAGTTCGACTCTGATGCCCTCTGGGACAAGTCGCCACTCGCTTATCCCAATCAATCTGAAAATTAGAACTGGCAAATTTAGGATGATATTTGGCCTGCCAGGAAGGATCGCTGCGAACTGGACCAATGAGTTCAATTCCATAGTTAGTCTGAGAAGAAACTAACAGTTCTGCGGTGACATAGCCGAGATCCATCAAATGTTCTTCTGGTTTCAATGATTTCTCCGACAAAGAATTGTGAATTGGTTCAACTACTGCTTCATCAGTGACAGTAGATAAAGTCGTGTGAACATGAGTAATGAATCGAGGAGAGTCTTCATCGCAGATTTCCGTCACATGAGCCTTGTAACCAACCCAATTGATACTTCTTTTAGAACTATAGTGAGCTTCTACATCATAAGGTGAATGAATCGCTATGGTTGAAGGAGGCATATCTTTTGGCGTACGCAACTTAACTTGTCCTTCAACAGGCGCGTAGAATTGTTGAACCCAGACCTCTCGGAGAATCTCTACGGCAGGAATCAAGCGTAGCCATTCTGGAGTGTTAGGAGCATAAATCTTTTTGAGTAGGCTCTCTCCATCGGCACCAATTTGATTCCCCAAAGCTTCTCGTTCCGAGTCTAGTTTGGGTAAGCGATAGTTTTCTACTCTCCTTCCATAACGGTCAAACCAATCTTTCTTGAGACGTTTAGCTAACCAATCAGGGGCAGCCACCGCTAAACTATTGAGAGCTGCCCGAAATGTCTCCCCCAAGGTTTCTAGGCGGTTGAGGGGACGAATTGCCGCCAAAATATGCGTTGAGTCGGTTCTTTGTCGCTTATGCCCTTTTAATAATTCTTTTTCTCGTAATTGCTCTAAGATTCGGTTCAGTAACAGTTCTTCCGCCCCTCCTTCAATCAAGCGTTTACGAAAGTCACTTAAAGCGGAAAAATTAAAACCCGAGTCGGCTAAAGGCAGAGAAAGTGCATATTTCCAATCAATTCTTCCTCTTACGGCATCTGCTGCTTGACGATCTGAGAAATCTGACCTGGACTGCATGACACAGATTAAAGCTAACCGCCAAGGTGATTGTGCTGGTTGACCTTGCACTGAAAATAAATCGGCAAAATCTTCATCGATATAGATACTGCCTAAACTATCTCGAATTTTTAAATAAATATTTCCTTTGGGAAAGGCTGCATGGGCGACTCGTGCCGTTTCTTCAGGAACTGGCGGTATTGGCTCAGGATGTAAAGACATTGATGATTATTGTTGGGATTTTTTATTTAGGATATCGAACCACTCCATGTAATACATAGAAAAATTATCATCAGACAATTATTACAAGTCATTTCTTACTTGGTAGCGATCGCGGACAAGAATAATTCTTAATCGAAAACTTATACTATATTAAGCCTGTGTATTTAATTTGATTACTTTAAGATTGCTTTCGCCAACAGTATCATCGAAACAGCTAAACAGATTGAGAAGCAAGATGTAGAAGTCACCGAATCAGGAGCCCCAAAGTTAAAAAAAGGAGTAGCCAAAGACCGTCGGATTAGTAT
>JBFRWL010000265.1:0-2575 GCA_051439565.1 Prochloraceae cyanobacterium | reverse complement strand
CATTAATAACAGATGTGGTGATTGCAGCTATTCTGTCAGGGTCTGGAGAAAGCGATACCTTGTTCCCAACACTTCCAGTTGCCGAGGTCAAGTACGAACATGCACTCGAATATTACTCCGAAATTTTTCTGCAATGCGTAGGCAATACAGGACAAGGAACGTCCTATTATCAAGCTTATGATCGCGCTTTTGAAATAGAAGTTCCAGGAAAGCCCAAAATTTTTGGTTCCTCCGATCCAGCATTTCGCGGCGATCGCACTAAAGATAATCCAGAAGAATTATTAATCGCGTCTCTTTTTAGCTGTCAAACATCGGTTAGTTTAGCCTGATTTAGATTTAAAAAGCGATCGCGAATGTATGAGCTGTATTGCGACAAAAAGCGATCGTCTGAAGATAAAGACGATCGCGCTTGTAAAGCTGATTACAGTATGAAATCAAATTGTGAGTAAAATTTCATGATAAGTATTAACCTCTATTATTTATTCTTCCTCTTGTGAGGCTTTGCATATCCAATGACTACGATCAGCTTTAGGTTAGATGATGACCTCGAAAATAAATTAAACAGCATTACCAAAAATCTGAGCCGCTCGAAAAGTTGGATTATCAACGATGCGTTAAGACTCTATCTTACCCGTGAAGAGAAAATGCAACAAATGCTTCGTGACACGGAAGAAGTCCTTGCCGACATAGAAGTTGGACGAGTAGTCTCTGGAGAAGAGGTAATGAAATGGCTGGAAATCTGGGATACTGAATAATGAAGTGAAAGAATATCCCGATCTCTAGAAAAAACTTTTTCTGAACAACTACGACAGTTGGACTCCAATAAAAAGCGATCGCTATTTTAATATGAGCGATCGCTTATTTACAGCTAAAATCAAAGAAATTTGCTTGGGATTCTAGAAAGAGAAAGTAGTCCGAATCGCACCAATAACAAGATCATCATTGTCACTGTTGTTATCGGTTGAAGTCACCCAAACAATTCCAGGGGTAATGGCAATATTGTCATTGATCCGATATTCAAAAAACGCTTCGACATGAACTGAAGTATCCTCATCATCACCGATAGCATCAATATTTGTATCAGTTACCCAAGGCTCCATCCCGACAATAATTCCTGCCATGTTACCTTCTTTTAGGACATCGGGAAAAGCCAAAGTCGCCGCCCATTGCCAGATATCTTGACTCCCACGATTAACACCATCATCAGAAGCAAGAGACCCCACATTAGAATAACTTCCCCATCCTCCAAGAACAAATTTTTCCGATACTTCCCAAGAAAATGCTCCACCATAGGAATTACTAAATGTAGGTATCCCATCAGGAAAAGCGTCACTAACAGTAAAAGATCGCAAGTTAGCTCTGGTACTTCCAGTTTCGGTATCACTCTGGTTATAGGAGTGATTATAAGTGAGGGCAAAAGTTAAATTCTCAGTTGGGGTTAACGTAACCTGTCCCATAGCACTATAGGGCCCATTAAAAAGACCATTGCCTTCAGAGGGATCATTGGCAGGACTCGCCAAATATCCCGCACTTAATTCTATAACATCGCTAAAGCTGTGAATGACTCCCAATCCAGCGTCACCCTGAGATAGGTAAATTGAGCTTCGCGTCCCAAAAGCGGAAATTGCTCCAGCACCACCATCGCCGTCGAGAATACTTACAGTATTGAGAATGTCATCGGCTGCTACCCCAGCAGGTCCGACAAGAACTTGTGTGTTGTCGCCAACGGGAAAATTATAAAACAAGACTTCTAGGGCAATATCATTACCTTCGGGCTGGGCAAAAGATAAATCTCCTTGAAAAGTACCTGTTTCATCGGCAAAAGAAGGAAAATTACCAGTAGCAAGCCGTGTAAATAGTAAATCCTCACCAGTAAAACTCGATTCCAATTCTAATCTAACGCGATCGCCGAATACGGTTACTTGATCGATATCGTCATCGCCATCGTTCTTAGTGCCACTAACTACACCACCTAAACCAAAGACTACTTCGCCGACTAGTTTAGTGGTAGTAGAAAATTGATGATCCTCTAGGAAAGCAACCCGACCTTCGAGATTATCGACTCGACCACTAACAGCAGCTAATTCAGCTTCAAACTCTTGTAGTAATCGATTAATAGTTTCAATATCTTCTCGCAGGACAGCTTCAGAAGAAGCAATCAAACGTTCTATTTGATTTAAACAAGCATTTAAACCCGCAGCAAATTCGTAACGACTTAAGGCTTTGCCTCCTCTATAGGTTTGATCGGGATAACCGACAATACAACCGTAGCGATCTACTAAACTGCGTAAGGCTTCGTAAGCCCAATCTGCGGGGGAAACGTCTCTTAATTGATTGACGTTAGTTACTTGATTAAATTCTGCTGTTTGTCCTTCCAGGTTATATTGCTCAATTTGATCCAAGTTCGACTGCATCACTGTTTGAGCGATCGCAGAATTAGAAATTCCTGCAAGAGCGATCGATGCTGGCAAGATAGATAATGCCAACTTTGTAGTATGGGGAAAAATTTGACGAGATATACGAGATAAATTTGTCATCTTTGCGATCATGGGTCTGAAACACCGCCCTTTAGGGC
>JBFRWL010000264.1:0-5357 GCA_051439565.1 Prochloraceae cyanobacterium | reverse complement strand
AAGAGACATCACCAATATTGCGTCCTCAATCGGCATTAAATCTGACAGAGAATTCGATCATTTGCACCTTAGTTGAATATTGTATTGGCAACTTTCCGTTGGCTGAGCATATTTTGTTCCAAAGTGACCACTAGGAGCTCAGGACTTTACAATAAATGTCTTCGTATGATTAGGATCATCTTTCCCAAAGCGCAAATGAAAGAGCTCTTCTGGGCGGTCTTTCATAAAAAAATCAATCGCTGCTCGCGCCATCGGATAATGTTTTGAGTGATAGTCATCAAAAAATATCATACCACCCTTTTCAACTAATGGATAAAAGAATTCCAAACACTCTATGTGAGGTTTGTACAAATCACAATCGATATTGACAAAAAAGAAACTCTTCTCAGCCATCGATGGTAGTGTGTTCCTAAATAGGCCAGGAACTAAAGACACTAATTTGGTCAGATCTTTTTCATCAATCTTATGCTGTACCTCTGCTAGAGTAGTATCAGAGAAAAGAATATTATCTCTATATAGAGCATCTTTAGGTGCTAGCCGCTTATCCTTCTCTGAAAGAGGGGGTAGCCCAGAAAAGGTGTCAAAACCATATAAATGAATGGGTAAGCCGCTTTCTCTTACGATTTCTGCACATGCAATCAAGCTATTGCCCTGATAAACACCACACTCTGCTGCAAAGTATCGATCTGAATTATGTACAAGTTCAAGAAACGTATTCAAAATAGATTTTGTTCTTTTATCTTGCTGGGATTTCAACTGTAGATTTGCCACTGCTGCTCTAAATAAGTAGAGCAAAGGATTCCGCTCGGCAAAGAGTGGCCTATAAGGCAGTTGATAAGGGAAAGGAGTTTGAGCGTTAATCTTCTTCATACAGTGTTATAATCAGGCCTTGAATTGTATTGTCAATATAATTGTCAAAGAACTACTCCAATACTGGGTTTAATCAAATATCATTAGCAACTATATTCTAATGACTAAACGATACCAGAAATAAATAGTATAAATTTTAACTCAGCCTGTTAATATCCCATTTCCGCACTTGATAGAATAGACCCTGATTCATTGCTTTCCTAGACTTGACTTGAAATTCAAAATGAAAATTATCATATACGTAAAATGGATGTCTAAATACATTAATCTTAGCCAAATAAATTCCGGGTCTTATTCCACAGTACGGTAAGTATAGCAACAACTCAGTCTCTCCGGGAGAAATGTTAAACCAGTTCCCATCTCGCGCACTACTCATTTCTAGAACAACATCTTCTTGCTTCACATTCCTAATCAGGACATCAAAAGCTATTTCAGATTCAATAGAAATTCCGCACTTGACACACAAAACAACTGGTTCGCCGCTAAATACTGTTGGAATAGGCTCTGAAGCATTATTCCTGAAAAATACAGATTGTATGGCTATTCCTGTTTCGGATGCTCTTGATGCGGTCTTTACTGTACGTACAGATGCTTGCTTAGTATTTCCAGACCAGTCTTCTTCATATTTCTGCATGACTGTATCGACATCGCCCTGCTCGACTATTCGACCTTTTTTTAGATATATGGCAGAATCGCAGGTTCTTGAAATTACGACTGGATTGTGGGAAACCATGATAAAGGAAGTTCCACTCTCACGGATTTCAGCTAGTTTTCGATAGCATTTGGTGCGAAATTTTCTATCGCCAACTGCAAGAACTTCATCTAATAAAAGAATCTTGGGCACAGTGAATACAGCACAAGCAAAACCGAGTCGAGCCCTCATTCCAGAACTATAAGTTCTTACTGGGGAGTCAATGGCATCTGGAATTTCTGAAAAATTGATAACCTCATCAAAACATCGATCAATTTCTTTCTTTGAAAGACCTAGAATAGACATATTATTATATATGTTTTCTCGCCCAGTCAACAGAGGATTAAAACCCGCTCCTAAAACATTAAGCGTTGCAACTCTTCCTCTAATATTAACAGAGCCAGTATCTGGCTTATAAAGACCACCAATAATCCGAACAAGGGTACTTTTGCCACTGCCATTTAAACCAACAATTCCGATTGATTGTCCTTGTTCGAGCTCAAAACTGACATTTCTTAATGCCCAAAACTCAGCAGCTCTTAGTTGACTGCTGAGTCTAGTTCTACCTATAATCTCAGCACCAATGTCTCTGAGACCGTAAATGTAAGCTTTCTTTAAGTTTCGGCAAAACTTTTTTGAAACCTTATTAACGGATACGGCTAAGTTTTTTTTGTTAGATACTTCTAGTTCGGGATTTATTGACATAATGGATATCAGCTAATTCGTTCAACCAAGAAAGGAATAGAAAGTCGGAACACAAACCAACCAATCAGTAGTCCTACCAGGGCTCCAATGCTGGTCACGTAAAAACCGACCAAAAATGACGGCTCCCCAGTTGTCACCAAATCTCGAGCAGTCATCAATAAAGGGGTTACTGGATTGATTCGAACTAATATCGAAAATATACCTTTATCGGGGGGTGGAAATGCAACGGGAGTCACAAAAAACCAACCAATGATTGAAAGTTGTATGATCCTAGAAATATCTTTGACTAAATTGGTGAATGGAATCAGTGTTAACCCTATTGCTGTTCCCAGGCATACTAAACTAATAATAGGAACTGGAGCAAGTAAAACAGTCCAGCTAACTGGCACAGAAAAGAACACAAATAAAATGCTAAGAAAGAAAAGTTTTATCAGTAAGTTAACAGTAATTTGACCTAGGTTAGACAAGATAATCGCTTCGTGGGGAAATTTAACTTGAGCTAGCAGCCTTCGTGATTTCTGCAGAGCCATTTGGGGTCCATTAAAAGCTTCAAGGAATGTTTGCCACAATGTTGTTCCTAACATTACAAAAGCTGGATAGGGTATATTGGTTTCTTCGACATTAAGAACTCCAGAATTATTGGCAAAGGTAAAGGCAATGGCTGTTATAGCAGGGGGAATCAAGGCCCAGGCGAGGCCTAAAAAGGATTCCCTGTATTCAGCACTGATATTGCGTACGAACAACCGCCAAGCCAATTCGCGAGACGCAAGCAAATCACCATACATTTCCCCGAAAAACTGCATCGGACTTCTGATTCGGCTGTCAGGAGTATAGATCGCTTCAAACCAGTCGGCACCTTGACTGATATTGGTTCTCTTTCTGGCCATTCTCAATTACGTTAACTCTTTTCATCTTAATAGATTCAGAAGACCTCAACCATTAAAACCATACAATACCTTAGCCCTATCAATTAGGTTCATGATGAATACCAATTTTTTTAAACCCGAATTAGATATACACTGCAGAATACATCACAAATTGTAGGCTATTCAATATTATACTTCGATTTTAGCTCTGAGTGAAAAATATTTACATATCCTTCTGCTTGCTTAGCGATCTACCAAAAGAAAATTTAGCGACTCTCTGTCGGCTCTTCCTAACCAGAAATTTATTCAACCGTGATACCTTCGACGATCTTTTAACCACTTCGACGATCTTTTAACCAAAAGATAATACTGTATAGTTGTTTTTATCTATACTTACAAGGAGGCAACCGTCTCTAGGATGCTGTAATCTATACGGAGTTTGCTGTTCAGCGCTATGAAATTCCAGGGCTGAACGTGATATTTTGTAAGTTTATCAAGCATTTCATAGCTCATACCTCTATGTAATCACTATAGAATCGAAAAAATTTGCTTGTCTAACAATTTTGAATGGGTGATTAAAAACTTTGTGGACAGAAGAACTTATTTTTCTCAAGTAGCTGACATGTTGAAACTTGAGTCAGTTGCAATTTCAAAAGCCGCTTCCCGCTTGTCTGCTCAACAGGTTGACGATGCAGTCGATTATCTCTACCGTTGCAACGGTAAAGTCATTTTGATTGGGGTAGGCAAATCGGGGATTGTCGGCCGCAAGATAGCAGCAACGCTGGCAAGTATTGGTATTTCGGCGTTCTATTTGCATCCCTCGGATGCGCTGCACGGGGATCTGGGTATTGTTACTTCGAAAGATATTGCCATTGTATTGAGTAATAGTGGTGAGACAGATGAGCTCGTAAGCTTATTACCTTATTTGAAGATGCGTCAAGTCCCCATTGTCGCAATACTTGGCAACTTGAAGTCTACGCTAGCTCGCAAGTCCGATGTTGTGCTGGACGCCTCTGTCGATCGCGAAGCCTGCCCTTTGAATTTGGCACCAACCACCAGCACAACTGTAGCTTTAGCCATTGGCGATGCTTTGGCGATGACATTAATGCAGATTAAAGAGTTGACAGTAGAAGGGTTTGCCTTCAACCATCCAGCTGGTCGTCTGGGAAAGCGGCTGACCTTACGAGTTATGGATCTGATGTGTGGCGGATCGAGCAATCCAACCATTGACAAGACTGCACCTAGGTTAGATGTCATCGAGGCAATTACTAAAGGAGGGTTAGGCGCGGTCAATGTTGTTGACGAGGACGGACGGTTGCTGGGTCTGATTACCGATGGAGATCTGCGGCGGACGCTGCAAACGATTCGGCCGAGCGATCTCGAAGCGTTAGTCAGCAAGAAAATTATGACCCCAAATCCCGAAACAGTTGTTCCGGAAACCCTGGCCTACGATGCACTGCAACTGATGGAAAATCGCCCCTCGCAAATTTCGGTTTTGCCAGTCGTAGACGCTCACGGCACCTGCGTTGGGCTTTTGAGGGTACACGATATTGTTCAGAGCGGTTTATCATGAAAATTCTGGCGGTGATTCCAGCCCGTTATGCCTCTCAACGCTTGCCGGGGAAACCCTTGGCAACGATCGGCGGTCGCTCCATGGTGCAGCGAGTCTACACAGCCGCTAATAACTGTCCGGTCTTTAGTCAAGTGATTGTGGCAACGGAAAGCGAGGCGATCGCGGAGCATGTCAGGAGTTTTGGCGGAGTAGCAGAGATGACCAGCGATCAACATCCATCGGGTACTGACCGAGTTGCAGAAGTGGCAGAACGGCATTCCGAGGCAACGGTTGTGGTGAACGTTCAGGGAGATCAGCCTTTCGTCAAACCGGCAATGCTGCAGAGCCTAGTACAGCCCTACCTGGAAGGGCAGTTACCGGAAATGACAACGCTGGCTTGTCCGTTGAATATCGCAGCAGATTCCGATAACCCCAACGTGGTGAAAGTTATTTGCGATCGCAATCAGCGTGCCCTTTACTTTTCGCGCGCTCCTATTCCCTACTTTCGCAATCAAGGTGCGGCTCCCGTTTTTCATCACTTGGGCCTGTACGCATTCCGAAGAGACTTCTTGAGCCGTTACTCGACGCTGGAACCCACTCCGTTAGAGAATTGTGAAGGTCTGGAACAATTGCGGGTCTTGGAGCACGGCTTTTCGATCGCTGTGTGTCATAC
>JBFRWL010000263.1:0-16671 GCA_051439565.1 Prochloraceae cyanobacterium | reverse complement strand
ACCTACTACCGGATCGAGCTTGCCATCTGCCGCTAGCTGGCTAAGATTAGTGCTAAATTCTGCTAGAGTACCTTTTCTAGTAGAGCGATTGCCAAATATCGAAGATTCTTCTCGGCTACCAACTACTGTTGCAGATTCTTCTGTCAATCTTTCCCTCATTTCTATCTGTAGTTTAGTGAGGTCAACCCCTTGCTGGGAGAGAACCTTAGCCGCAACGTTTTCTCCTTCTGAGGCGATCGCCAATAGTATATGTCCTGCTCCTACGGTTCTATATCCTAATTGACGAGCCTCTTGTAAAGATTGCTCAAATATCGACTTAACTGTAGGCGTAAAGGGAATAGTAGCAGGACTATAGCCAGAACCTTTGCCAATGAGCTGTTCCACTACCTGCCGCGTCCCTTCTCGATTAATTCCTAACTGTTTGAGTACAATTGCTGCAATACCTGTTCCTTCTCCAATCAATCCTAGAAGAAGATGTTCGCTACCGATGAAGTTCTGTCCCAAGCGACGTGCTTCTTCTTGAGCTAGGATAATTGCTCTGATTGATTTGTCGTTAAAATATTCAAACATAATATTATATAATTTTTCACATTTTAATTTTTCTTTATCTTCTATTTACCAATTTATCCTTTCTCCCCCAGGGAGGCGCAAGGGGGAAATCCGTAAATTGACTAAGTATTTTCTTGTAAATCTGGACTTCCCCTCCATAGAATCTACCCTTGACCTTAAACCTAAATTCCACAATTCCCCAGCATCCCAACTCATTGTCGGAGAATAATAGACCTCTTGCCAAAGTGCCTTTGACAAGAGGTAGGCTGCAGGTATTAGGACAGGGAGTTATGTCAATCAGCGTACATTGTAATCGAGTTGATTTTTTGTTTCGGATCTTGTGAATTTGAGTTTCTGCGCTTGGATTTAGACGGCATCGATCACTTCCACAGCAGAAGTTAAAAATTAGGAATAAACTCTCTCACGAAAAATATCAAAATCATCTTAATCAGCGACATATAATCTCCTCTCGCTGTCTAATTTCCTTGTCTTTCAATAATCCCGCCGCCAAGTAGCAATTCTCGATCATATAAAACAGCAGCTTGACCGGGAGTAATGCCAAATTGCGGTTCGTCAAAGATTAGCTTTAGGCGAGAATCTCCTAAAGGAATAGCATTAACCGATACTGGTTGAGAACGATAGCGGACTTGTACTTCAGCGCGAATCGGCGTAATAGGTTCGGGTACGGATACCCAGTTTATGCGACCTACCGTACATTCGGGACAACCAGCACTAGCGCGATCGCCCACTACTACTCGATTCATAACCGGATCTAATTTAATCACGTATAAGGGTTCGGCAGCAGCAATTCCCAAACCTTTCCTTTGACCTATGGTGTAATGATGGATCCCTTGATGATATCCCAACACCCTGCCATCTTGGTCAATAATTTCTCCTTGCTGGCGATCGAGATACTTGTCCAAAAATGCCTTCATCGAACCGTGAGATTCTATCAAACACAAATCCTGACTTTCTGGCTTTTGGGCGGTGTGCAGTCCAAATTCAGCCGCAATGCGTCTAGTTTCTTCCTTGGTTTGGTTACCCAAAGGGAAGATAGATGCTGCTAACAAATCTTGAGTCAAATCGTATAAAAAGTAAGACTGATCCTTATTGCGATCGACCGCCCGTAATAACTGATAGCGATCGCTGGTTTGATCGTAACTAATACGGGCATAATGACCCGTGGCAATGCGATCGATGCCCAACTTTTCTCGGGCATAGTGTAACATGGGACCAAACTTAACCGTCTTATTACACTCAGAGCAAGGTAAGGGAGTTACCCCAGCTTCGTAACCAGAAACTAAATAATTAACAATTTGCTGTTGAAAAACTTCCCTACTATCGACAATATGATGGGGAATGCCCAGTTGTTCGCACAACATAGCTGCATCCACCATTCCTTCAGAACAGCATTGACCTTTACCCTTCATTAGCCAGAGGGTAAGACCGACAACTTCATACTTTTGATGGTGTAATGTAGCGGCAGTAACTGAACTGTCAACCCCACCTGATAAGCCGACTACAACTTTATTCATGGAACTAAATTTAAAATAATAAAATCGTAAAATCTACAAATGTTTTTCTATACTAAATTGGTAACCAAAAAAATGACAACTAAGTTACATGAGGTACTTACTAGTCCCTCCCTACTTTTCAACCGCTCCGGCAAATGTTTGCGGCATTGCCAACAGATATTTTGCCCCAGGAATTGGTCTTCAGCTTTGATAGGAGGCTGTTTAGTTATTGCCCAATCTAATTTAACCTTAGCTCAACCCGTACCGTTGGTGGTTGAAACTTTACCTCCTCCTCCTGTAGTACCTAAAACTAGAATTCCTGCCCAAAAAAATCCTCATACTTCAGAATCAAGGGTAATTGCTACTGATATTGAGAGAAATTCTCGTAAAAATCGCGAATATACCTTTAAAGCACCCTTATCATCAACTAACCCTAGGAGGACCGCTAAAAGCTATCGGGTTGAAGTCTATGGAAATAGCCAACGAACCCTAAATCAAGTGAAAAGTATAGTACCTAGTGCTTTTCGTAAAGCAGGAGTGATCCAAGTAGGAATTTTTCAACACCCACAAAATGCCCAAGATATGCTTCTCCAACTAGCTAGTAGAGGTTTGTGGGCGCGAATTGTTACTGTCGATCGCGCTAGAAGAAGATAGCTTAACTGGTAACTAACATTGGTATCAACGATCGAGCAAAGAAAACAACTAGAACAAGTAGTAGTCACCGCCGAACAGATGCGCCAAATAGAAGGGCGGATATTTGCAGCGGGAATGCCAGTAGCAGCCTTGATGGAAAAAGCAGCGGAACTAACTGCTGCGAGAATTCAACAACTTTACCCTGTTACTGAGATTTCGCGAACCGGGATTTTAGTTGGTCCCGGTCATAATGGCGGTGATGCTTTAGTAGTAGCTCGCGAGTTACACTTACAGGGCTATCAAGTATCTATTTATCGTCCCCTTTCTCAACTCAAAGAATTAACGGCACAACACGCTAACTATGCCGCTAGCTTAGGAATTCCCTTCAGCGAAGAAATTGAGTATTTGCACAACTGCGAATTGATTGTTGATGGGTTGTTTGGTTTTGGTTTAGAGCGATCGCTATCTGGTAAACTCGCTCAAGCAGTTAAGCAACTAAATCAGTGGTCTAAACCTGTAGTTAGTATTGACATTCCTTCGGGACTGCATACAGATACCGGAGAGGTTTTAGGTACGGCAGTACGCGCTACTCATACCTTGTGTTTGGGTTTGTGGAAACTAGGATTTTTTCAAGAGCAAGGGTTGGAATATATCGGCAAAGCCGAAAGAATTGATTTTGGCATTCCTCCAATGGATGTCTGGTCAATTATCTCTCAACCTGCCCCCATTCAACAAATGACTGGAACTGTTGCCAAGCAGTATTTACCTCTATCCCGTCCTTTACTTACCCACAAATACAAACAGGGACATTTGTTAGTAGTTTGCGGTTCTCGTCGCTATGCTGGAGGGACAATCTTAACTGGATTGGGTGCTAGGGCAAGTGGAGTAGGAATGCTTTCGATCGCCGTACCAGAGTCCCTCAAACCCATACTAGTCAACCACTTACCAGAAGCTTTAATTATTGGCTGTCCGGAAACAGAAAGCGGGGCGATCGCCGAATTACCTCCCCTAGCCTCTGATTTCAGTAAGTTTAGTCTAGTTGCCTGCGGACCCGGTTTAACTCTAGATGCTACTTCAGTAATGTCAGCAGTATTAAAAGCTGAGTGTCCCCTAGTTTTAGATGCAGACGGGTTAAATATCCTCGCCCAACTCGGAACTATTTCTAGCTTATCTTCGCGGCAACATCCCACAGTTCTCACCCCTCATCTGGGCGAGTTTAAACGCTTATTTCCCGACATCTGCGACCCTAGTAAAGATCGGGTCAGGGCAGTGCAACAAGCATCTAAACAGAGTGGTGTAATTATTTTATTAAAAGGTGCTAGAACTGCGATCGCTCATCCTGGGGGTTCTGTGTGGCTGATTCCTGAAAGTACGCCCGCCTTGGCAAGGGGTGGTAGTGGAGATGTACTAACAGGCTTAATAGGGGGCTTAATGGCGCAAATAACTGCCTCTGAGACTCCATTAGAAGCTACTGTTGCTACTGCTGCTTGGTGGCACGCACAAGCCGGAATTTTAGCAGCCTCTGATCGCACCGAATTAGGCGTAGATGCTTTTACCTTGTGCCAATATTTGACGCTTCCTCAATTACTTCGTTGAAGTTAGGGGTTCTTGATTGACCCTATTGATAAATAATTCTCAGAAACAAAGTTCAAAAAAGGGGTAAGGAATGTGGACTTTGACAAAAGAAATCTTGAAGCCAAGGGGATCCGCATCTGTGTCACAGATAACGGGGCTGAAGTTGGGAGAGCTTACATTTACTTGATGCATAACGATTTGCACGAGCAACCTTTTGGCTTGCTGGAAGATGTCTACGTAGATGAATCATATCGAGGTAAAGGTGTAGGTTCAAAACTAATTAAACAAGTGATTGAGTTAGCCAAAGAAGCCAATTGCTATAAGCTCATTGCAACGAGTCGTATTTCTAGACCTAAAGTTCACCAACTGTATGAGCGATTAGGGTTTAATCAACACGGAGTTGAGTTTCGTCTCGACTTCTGATAGCTAGAGTTTAGACTTATTAGTGCCCAGGCAATTGAGCTTAGAAGAGGCAACAGCACTGCAATGGGTAAAAAGCGATCGAGATAGGTTAGCCAGGAAAATAATGGAGATAAAACAAACAATTGCTTTACTTGCTTTGAGTTGGGGAATTAGCCTTTGGTCCCCTCAAGGGTTGATCGCCGGAGAATTGCCCCTGCAAAAAGTCGAGCAATGTGGAGTTGTCAAGTGTTTAGGTATAGACGAGCAACTGTGGAACTCGTCAAAAGAGCGACAGAAGCTATTGAGAGCAATTGATTACAGCCTAAATTATCTCGATACTAAGAGCGCTGTTGCCGCTTATGGAAATTATTCGGTGCCAGAAATCACCCGCGATCGCGTGCGTCGTTCCCTACTCCGTTTCCGCGAGTTACTGACTCAATCTCGTAGTCCAGCACAATTACAAACTGCTTTGGAACGGGAGTTTATCTTGTACCGATCGGCGGGAATAGACGGAGAGGGAAGCGTTCATTTTACTGGCTACTTTCAACCTTTCTACACCGCCAGTCTCACACCCACTTCAGAATATCGCTATCCCCTCTATCGCCGACCGCCCGACTTAGAAACTTGGTCAAAACCTCACCCCACCCGCCTGCAGTTAGAAGGGAAAGACGGCTTATTGAGGGAAAAAAGCGTCTTGGCAGGTTACGAACTAGTTTGGCTGCGCGATCGCCTAGAAGCCTACTTAATTCAAGTTCAGGGTTCTGCTAGACTTCAACTTACCAATGGCCAAATAATGAGCGTTGGCTATGCAGGAAGTACCAATTATCCCTACACCAGTATTGGTCGAGAATTGGTCAAAGAAGGAATATTTTCTCTAGAAGAGCTGACTTTACCCAAAGTCCTCGCTTATTTTCAGGCTAATCAGCAACAGCTTAACGAATATTTGCCTCGCAACGATCGCTTTATTTTCTTCCAAAAAATTAAGAACGCGCCGCCTCTAGGGAGTATCGGCGTACCAGTAACGGCGAATCGCTCCATTGCCACAGATAAATCCCTGATGCCCCCTGGAGCCTTAGCAGTAATTCGCGCTCCGATCGCCGATTTTAAGCTTTCAGAGTCGGAGAAAATACCTCTAGTTAGTCTCTACGTACTGGATCAGGATACAGGTAGTGCTATTAAAGGAGCGGGGCGCGTAGATATTTTTACAGGAACTGGCAACTTAGCAAGCGATCGCGCTGGAAAAATTAACGGTATGGGAGAACTCTACTATTTATTACTGAGAAATT
Source organism: Prochloraceae cyanobacterium (assembly GCA_051439565.1). Lineage (GTDB taxonomy): Bacteria > Cyanobacteriota > Cyanobacteriia > Cyanobacteriales > JBFRWL01 > JBFRWL01. Next base: position 10,712 of record JBFRWL010000263.1, on the reverse strand, counting down.
AGTGAGATTGTTAATTCCTGTATTCTTGCCAATTCTTCTGACTTCTGACTTCTCTCTCGTTAAGATAAAGATCCAAGAACTTATTCCTCCTGGTGTCTTAAGCTAATAGAAACTGAAACTAAGAAGATGAATTCACCGATACAGGCTGTTCAAGCTCCCTATAGAGGAGACGCATACCAGAGAACCCCGCCCCCAGACTTACCCTCTTTATTATTAAAAGAGCGCATCGTCTATCTGGGACTACCTCTGGTTTCACCCGATGAATACAAAGAGCAAATTGGTATCGACGTTACAGAGCTAATTGTTGCTCAATTGCTTTACCTGCAATTTGATGACCCAGAAAAACCAATCTATATGTACATCAACTCCACCGGAACTTCTTGGTATGGTGGAGAATCTATTGGCTTTGAAACCGAAGCCTTTGCTATCTGCGACACCATGAACTACATTAAGCCGCCAGTGCATACTATCTGCATTGGTCAAGCGATGGGAACAGCAGCAATGATTCTCTCATCAGGAAGTAAAGGCTGTCGGGCTAGTTTGCCTCACGCTACCATTATTCTGCACCAAGCTCGTCAAGGCGCTCAAGGTCAAGCTACAGACATTCAAATCCGCGCCAAAGAAGTCTTGGAAAACAAACACATGATGTTGGAGATTCTTTCCCGGAATACTGGTCAAGCGAGCGAAAAACTAGCAAAAGATACAGATCGGATGTTGTACATGACTCCTCAAGAAGCCAAAGAATATGGCTTGATTGACAAGGTATTAGAAAGTTCTAAAGAACTTCCCTCATCCCAACTTGCTGTCAAATAAACTCTGTCGATATTTACAAGTTAAGAAGTTTGTATTATGCCTATTGGTGTCCCTAAAGTCCCCTATCAACTACCCGGTCAACCCTATAGCGACTGGATCGATATCTATAATCGTCTCTATCGAGAGCGGATTATCTTTATCGGTAGAGGAATTAATGATGGTTTGGCTAACCAGATTATTGCCGTAATGCTCTATCTGGACTCCGAAGATCCAGGTAAACCCATCTATCTCTATATCAACTCTCCTGGCGGTTCTGTTACTGCAGGCATGGCAATTTACGATACCATGCAGCACATTAAATCAGATGTGGTAACTATTTGCGTCGGTTTAGCTGCTTCTATGGGAGCCTTTCTCCTGGGCGCGGGAACCAAAGGAAAGCGTCTTGCTTTGCCCCACTCCCGGATTATGATCCACCAACCTCTAGGTGGCATACAAGGTCGCAGACAAGCTACAGATATTGAAATTGAAGCTAAAGAAATTCTGCGCATCCGCGATCAACTCAACCAAATTATGGCACATCACACAGGCCAACCTCTAGAAAAGATTGAGAGGGATACAGATCGCGACTTTTTCATGTCCGCTCAGGAAGCTAAAGAATATGGCATCATCGATCAGGTAATTGAAGAACGCGCTGCTTAGTTGTTTTCTTTGGGGCGATCGCGCTTCAGGCAACATTACAAGCGGCGGTTCAATTACCTGAAGAGTGTCGAAGACTAGTGATGCTGCACGATCGCAGTAAAATGCAAAAGGTGATTGGGGTTTTTCCCCTTCACCACTCACTTCAAGCATTTTAAACATGAAAGAACTTAAACGCTTGTTAGGTATAACTTCTGAAGCTACACCACAGAAAATAAAGTCTTCTTATCGGCGTTTGGCACGACAGTATCATCCCGATGTCAGTCCGGATGGTGAGAAAACAAAAGCTAAATTTATTCAGTTAACTGACGCTTATAAGTTACTATTGTCTCTGGTCAAAGCAAATCGCGTATCTAAAGTAACCAAGGTAACAGAAGAGCAACCCTCAGAAAACAAAATTGTTCGAGACTCAGAATACGAACAAAAACTCAAGTGGAATTCTTACAAACATTTACAGCAGCTATTCAAACAAGGAAGAATACCTAGAGCGATCGCTTTGATAGAAGGTTTGGCTGAGCGCCTACCGCAAGATCTAGAAGTGCTTCAGTGGCAAGCAATTACTTATCATCAATGGGGACGGCAGTTAGCAGCTCGAGGAAAGCTAGAACGAGCCAAAATATACTTGGAAAAAGCTCTTAGTACCGACCCCTATAATCGGGCTCTCTACCTCGAAGTAGAAAGAGATTTAAGTCGTCTAGGTATTTAGGCGATCGCCTTTAGTCGCGATCAATATCCTTTCTCAAACTATTATTAAGTAAGGATATTAGCCATCAAGACGATCCACAAAGACAGCATCAGACAAATCAAAATTGCTATTACATCTCTAGAAAGTATTCTATTTACTCTTGTTTTCATCGATTTGAGCTAAGCTTGATTTCTTGATACTAAAATTTTAAAGTTTTTAATTAGCTAATATTTCCTGAGTTTGTTAAGAGTTCCAGTAATTTTACTCAGATGTCTCAACTAATAGAGAAGTCCCCTGAATTTTATCCACCCAAGCAAAGTAATTTTTTAGTTCGCTTTTGCCATCTAATAGCCCCTTTGATAGCCCGTGGGCTGTATCAATTAGAAATAGAGATTGAGCCAAAGGATTTAGAAAAACTGACACCCTTAAAGAAAGAAAGGCTCCTCATACTTTCCAATCACGTGATCTTAACTGATTGGATTGCTATCTTTTTACTCTCAGCCAAGATGGGGACAGCTTTTTACTACTTAGCGGCTCACGAAAACTTTAAAGGATTAGTCGGGAGAATTATGCAGCAGATCGGAGTTTATTCGATCAGGCGAGGTTTAGCCGATCGCCGCAGCGTTGCCCAAACCCTTGAAATCTTGATGCAGCCAGCATCTCGTCTAGTTATTTTCCCAGAGGGAGGCTGTTCCTATCAAAATGATACCGTTATACCTTTTCGTCCAGGAGGGATTCAACTGGCCCTACAGGCAATGAATAGAATCGTCAAACAAGACAAGCCCGTACCTAATTTATACTTGGTTCCAGTCAGTCTCAAATACCGTTATATTGAGGATATGACGACAGTAATTGACCGAACCCTCAGCAATTTGGAAAAAAATTTAAATATTACTCAAGTTTCCTCGGACTTTTACCAGCGTTTGCGAGCAGTAGCCGGACAAGTTTTACTAAATCTAGAAAGAGAGTATGGATTGGAAAATAGCGATCGCTCTGGAATGGATTGGAATCAACGTATTTCTAGCCTCAAAACCTGCGTCTTGGAAAGCTGCGAGCAAAAATTAGAGATTACCCCTGCTGTCAATACTCCTGCGCGGGAGCGCGTTTATAAAATTCAGCATGTTCTCGAATCTCGTGCTGAGGAGTTGTCCAGCGAAGGTGATTGGACTCATGAATCTATCTATAAAGCTACAATTCGCCTGCTCAATTTCGATGCCATCTACGACGGTTACGTTGCTGCTGCTCCCACGCCAGAGCGTTTCATGGATACTCTAACTCGCTTAGAGAAAGAGGTATTTAGTATCGATGCACCTCCGCCTAAAGCTCATCGCCAAGCAATTCTTCGTATTGGAGAACCTGTAAATCTTAAGGAATATTTCGAGGCATATAAACAAAATCGAGCTAGCACAGTAGAGATGCTAACTGAACAAATTCAGCAGACTGTTCAAAAAAATTTAGATTCGATAACTATCGCAAATTGATAAATTGAGGATAACTTTTTACATTAATCTTAAGTATTCTATAATTATTAGCAAGGCTCATTTTCTACTTTGATTTAACATTGGCTAAATTTAGTCGGCTCAAATCTTAGCAATTTATCGCCTAATTTTGAGGCATTTTCTGACTAAATAGATAAGCAGAGCTTATTGGCTAATTCAGGTAAAATAATATAGTTAGAGCTAAATTGAATTAGCACTACGAAGTTTTCCTTGGTATTTTCAGTGGTTCTTTACTTAAGATCCATAGGCAAGCTGACTCTGTTTTAGATTAGTTGATTTGTGTAAGGGATATATTCCCTCGGTGTTGTCATTATTTTTAGCTGCTAAAAATTTGTTCATCGCGCTTGCTATCTTGCCAGAATTTATGGGTTTGTTGATAAAGTAAGAAGCACCAGAAACTTTAGCCCGCAAGCGATCGACAATACCATCTTGACCTGTGAGCATAACTATGGGTACCGCCTTTAACTTAGAAATTCTCTTTAACTGGGCGCACAGTTCATAGCCATTAATAATTGGCATTCCTATATCTAAAAAAATCAGCTCTGGATTAGATGAAACTAATTTAGTAATAGCTTGTAAAGGATCTTGAATGCCAATAAACTTGTAACCTTCTTTACGAACAATCTCTGCCATTATTTTGATAACTTGCGAACTATCGTCAATCCCTGCAATTATTGGCTGACGAACTACAGCATTCCTATATTTTTCTTTAGCCATGCAAGAGTTAAATAAAGTTTTATGCTGTGGTAGATCGGGAATTTCAATTAGTTTTACAAAACCTTTGTTAATGTATGGAACTAGAGAACTAGTTAACTTAAGCACGTCTTTATTTATCTGAACGGCTAAATCTCTAAGAGTTCGTTTGCCATCAATTAGCTTGATAAAATTGTGATAGATATTTGGCGAAACTTCTCGTTGCAATTGAGATATATTGCTTAAAATCGGGGCTAAATTAGGAGATATTTGCTCAAACCCTCGATCGCGCCAAGCTATCCAATCTTGTTGAGACAGCGAGATTACTTGTCCTATATCCACAAAGGTTAAAGATAATTTAAGACCACACTCCAAGAGAAAATCGCCAGATGTAGATTTATAGGTGTACTGAAGCTTTTGAGTTGTTTCTGTTTGAATAATGTCAAATAAAATCTGGCTAATATTCTTTTTTACGAGTGCGGTGAATTTTTTAAAAGTAATTTGTTTATTTTCCACCAATTCCGTGAGAATCCGATATTTCCAGCACTCAAATTGTTTGATCAGTACAATATTATTATTAAAATTTACATGGGGACAATATTGACTTAGCTGTCGGCTCCAAAAGCGGTAAGGATGCTCTCCGCCGTCAGCCCAAAGCATTCGACCGAGACAAAGGTAGATTTGCCAATGCTTTCCAGTTCTAAGGTTAATATCTAGGCGTCCTGTGAATCGCTTTTCTTGCAAAGAAGAAAGTTTGTTAGCAAGCATTTTTATTTAGATATTTTAAGAAACTTTGTTACGAAAAATTTAAAAAATTAAGTTTATTAAACCTCGCTCAACGTCAGTTGGAGGGAAAAACCTAGTCTAGGAAATCATAAGGATTTCATCTCGTTTCTATTTAATTTTGCTACAGATGATTGAAGGTCCAAACAAGGAGAGTTACTTGTAGCGAACATTTTTGATAACGGTATTACATTCGATCGGGATTGAGCAATTAGTGAGAATTGATCGCCTTAGCCTTAATCAATACTAATGTCTTTTGATCTTTGTGGCAAGTTAAGGAGTCTTAGTTAGTAATTGATCTCAATCACTTTGAAACTTCTGTCCTCTACCCTCTACCTTCTTTTAATATCTTTTCCACGCAACGAACGAACATTTCTACTCCCATTGCTAAAGCAGTTTCATCGAAATCAAAACGAGGATGATGGTGGGGATAGTCTAAACCTTTTTCTGGATTAGCAGCACCGACAAAGAAGTAACAACCAGGTACTTCCTTGAGGAAGAAAGACATATCCTCTCCACACATTGTTTGACATTCTGGAACGATCCCTACTGGCGTTTCTACTACCGCTGTAGCTATAGAACGAACCAGTTCAGTAATGCAGGGATCGTTAACTACTGGTGGATATAATTGCCAGTAATCCAAATCATATTTTGCGCCGTGACTCTGACAGATGCCAGCAATAATTTCCTCAATCCGCTTGCCAATAAAATCTTCTAGAGCAGGGTTAAAATAACGTACTGTGCCACTCATCCTGGCTTTATCTGCAATTGCATTTAATGCCGTTCCTGCGTGCAGTTCTCCAACTGTCACTACTGCTGAATCTAGAGGATTGAGATTACGGGCTACAATTGTTTGCAAAGCATTGACAATTTGGGCGCTTACTAGTACTGAATCAATAGTTTCAGCAGGCATTGCACCATGTCCGCCCCTGCCCATAATGTTGCAGCGAAAACTTTCGACAGCAGCCATTAAAGGACCACTGCGCACTCCTATGGTACCCAAGGGCAAATAGTTCCATAAATGCAGTCCAATAATAGCATCGACATCGGGGTTTTTCAGTACCCCCTGTTCAATCATTGGTTTAGCACCGCCTGGACCTTCTTCAGCAGGTTGGAAGAGCATTTTTACTGTGCCACTGAAGTCCTGCCGATGCTGGGAAAGATAGTAAGCGGTACCGAGAGCGATCGCCGTATGTCCGTCGTGACCGCAAGCGTGCATTACTCCATCGTGTTGGGAACAATACGGTACTTCATTTTCTTCTTGGATGGGTAAAGCATCCATATCTGCCCGAATTGCTAATACTTTACCAGCATGATCGCCGTCGATCGTCGCCACCACTCCTGTTTGAGCGATACCCGTTTGACATTCAATGCCCCATTCTTTTAGCTTTTGGGCAATGAACTCAGCGGTGAGTCTTTCTTGAAAACCTAACTCAGGTCGCTGATGGATACTACGCCGCCACTTGACTAACTGAGACTGTAAGGCACGAATATCTAAGCGAATTTGAGAAAAGTCAACCGATCTAGAATTGGGAAAAGTAGAAACCATGGTTCCAGATAAACCTTTAAATTAATTGATTTAAACTCAAATTGCTCTTCGCAAAGAGTTCGCATGAGTTTTTCAATAGGTGAGTGGGTAGAAATCCCTTAAAGATTTTACCTTGTCCCCTATTACCGCAGAAGGTCTGTTCTCCTTGTGGTTAAAGTCTATTTGTCTAGATTAGCAGTAATCGATTAATATTGAATAAAGAAATACTAAACTATCAAGCATTTAATTGGCTAGTGGGGACTGACGGGGGAACGAGGGTGAGAATACAGGGAGAGGGTTTGATGGTTTGTTTCCTAACTAAATGATCTGTAATTTAGATGCATATCAGCTTAGTAATCTTTAAGTCAAAGGTAGCATCAGTATAGCTAAAAAATAATTTCAGCCAAATATATTATCAGGTAGGGTATTTATCCTGATGCAATGAAAGCTAGTTAGTCAAATAATATAAACAAATAATAAACGAATGAATTTATCTAAAGTAGACTGGAGCAAAAGACAAAATAATTTAATTTAGGATTATACATGATCGATATGGCTAACCTGAGTAAGAAAAAACAAACAATTTTAGTAATAGAGAAAGATTTGCAAGTTAGAAAAAAGATAGAGATGATTCTCGCTATTGACAACTTTTCTACTATCGCCACTAAAAATGATAAAAGAGCTTTACAATTAGCTAAACAAAAAATTCCCGCTCTGATTCTTTGCAGCATAACTACATCCGATCTAAATGGTGATGGTGTTTTGGCTCAATTACGAGAAGACTCAAACACAGCCACAATTCCCATAATTTTATTGGCTCCTAGAGATGATCGCTTAGCTTGGCGGCGGGGGATGGAAATGGGAGCTGATGACTTTCTATTCAAGCCAATTGTCCCTGCAGAATTAACCGCAGCGATTTCAGCTCAATTTAAAAAACAGGCAGCTTATCAAGAACGCCTAAATCAAGAACTGAAAGAGTTGCGCAGTAATATCAGTAATTACCTACCTCACGAACTGCGGACTCCTTTGACTGGAATTATAGCTTCTTCAGACTTTATACTTACTGAATTAGAATCCCTCGATCAGGGGATAATTAGAGAACTCGCACATTGCATTCGCTTCTCTGGCGAACGTTTAGGGAAGTTGATTGAAAACTTTTTGTTTTACTCAGAACTAGAGCAAATGGTTACCAGTCCTGAGCAGATTCAAGCATTACGTAGCTCTCCGACTAGCTCAGCTGTAGCAGTAATTCAAAATGTAGCACTCAAGCAAGCTCAACAAGCCAAGCGGGAAGCTGACCTGCAACTAAAATTGCAAGATGCTTCGCTTCAGATTGGCACAAACTGTCTAGGAAAACTATTACAAGAACTGATAGATAATGCCTGCAAGTTTTCTCAACCAGGTACGCCAATTTCGGTAACTAGCTCTTTAAAAAACAATCAGTTTGTAGTTTCTGTCAGCGATCGCGGTAGAGGAATGACATCTCAACAAATTGCCCGCATTGGCCCCTACATCCAATTCGAGCGTCAAACTTACGAACAACAAGGCACTGGATTAGGATTGGCGATCGCTCAACGTATTGCCAAATTACATCAAGGAGAATTATTGATTAAAAGTATTCCTAGCCAACAAACAACTATACAAGTTTCCTTGCCTAAGATAGAAAATTATCCTGCAGTGTATGACAAAACAATACTTCTAGATTTTCAGCCCAAATAAATAGCGATCTCAAGTATTACAACTTACTACTATCCCTAATCAATAAACTAGACTTCTTAGAAAGACTTTAATTGCAAGACAGACATCTTACAATTAAAATCAATATCAGTCTAGGATAGTAAATGGTGAATTTGTGACCTCAGAACAGTTCGATCGGCAAAGATTGCAAGATTTAGCAGATAACATTGCCGAAGACTTAGAATTGCTCAAAGAATTTGAGGATGAATTATGCTGCGAAACAGCTCCTCGTCTTAGAAGAAAATATCGTCGAGATATAAAAAGGCAACAGCGAGTGATCGCTACTTACAAACAAGAATATACTCAATTAAAGAAAAAATTACCAAATTCTTTATCTGCTCGGATGCAGGCAGTAGGAGAGCAATTAGAGCAGATTCAAGATAAATTAGAGATTATGCAACAACAACTGCATTCGCCCCAGCAGTTGCCAGAATCGCTACAACAACGCAATGAAGCTGAAAGAGAACTATTAAAATTTGTCTACCAAGAAGTCAAAAGTCGTCTAAAATATTCTTTGCACAATCGGATATTTATTACTCTCGACAAAACAGAAGATTCTAACCAAGTAAATCCACCTTGGACAATCGATCTCAAAATTGGTACAGGTGAGTCAGAGGGACTTCCATCTCAGATGACGATTACTGAGAGCTACGATCGACAAGACATTAATAGCAGATTGCTAATTCTCGGCGCTCCTGGTTCGGGAAAAACCACAACGCTTTTGCAACTAGCTCAAGACCTCATTAGTCGCGCTCAGGATAATACTAATCAACCCATACCAGTATTGTTAAACTTGTCATCCTGGAAAGAGGATAAACAAAGTATAAAAGATTGGATTATTGATGACCTAAAACAAAAATATGGTGTTCGTAAGGATATTGGTCAAGAATGGCTAGAAAAAGCTGTGATTATTCCCCTGTTAGATGGTTTAGATGAAGTAGCTTCAGCAAGGCAAGGACTATGCGTTGAAAAAATTAATGAGTTCCTGGCTCCTTCAATTTGGTCGAGTTCCCTAGTTGTGTGTAGTCGAAGTGAAGAATATCAACTTCTAAGTCATCAAGACCAGTCTCACAGTCAAGCAAAAAAACTCGAATTAAACGGTGCAGTTGTTTTACAACCTCTCACCCAGAAACAGATTCAAGATTATCTTCAGCGAGCGACGGAAGAAGAACTCTGGAAAAGTATTAACAACGATGAAAGTTTAATAGAATTAGCTAAGAATCCATTGTTTTTAAATATTATTGTTATCTCCCGCCAAGAAATTTCTTTATTTGAATGGCAAAAACTATCAGACTCTAAGCAACGCCTGTGTTATCTATTTAATGCATATATTAAGAGAATGCTTGGGCGACCATATAAGAAAAAACGGTTTCAACCAAAACAGAAGAAGACAATTGCCTGGCTAGGATGGTTAGCCGAGCAATTAATCAAACAAAATCAAACAGAGTTTTTGATGGAAAAAATTGAGCCTTATTGGCTAAATAATAACAAAGAAAAACTAATTGTCGGGCTGATTTATGGACTAATTTTTGGGCTAATTCTTGGGCTAATTTTTGGGTTGAGTGAAGGGCTGAGTGAAGGGCTAATTTTTGGGTTGAGTGAGGGGCTGACTCTTGGGTTAACTTTTGGACTAATTCTTGGCCTACTTTTTGGCCTGACAAGAGTAAAAATAAATTCTTGGATAACAATTGCCTATTCCTCTTCAAAGTTAATTTATGGGCTGATTTTTGGTCTGAGCATTGGGCTGATTAATAATTTAAGTGAAGGACTAATTTATGGGCTGATTAATGGTCTCATTTATGGGCTGATTTGTGTGTTGATTTATGGGCTGATTAGTGGTCTCGTTCATGGGCTGAAAGGGAAAAAAGAAATAGACATTAAAAAACATCCCGAGCAAGCAATTAAAGAAAATCTAAAAAATGCTGTTTATATCTCCTCTGGATTAGTGGTCATTTTTATAGTTTTTTTCTTCCTGATTTTCCAAATATTGCTCAAATATATGAGTGACTTGGATTGGAATGAAGTAGGAAGTGTGCTGATAAGATTAGGAGGAGTCGCAATGGCTTTTACTCTATGGTTTACAACTAAGCCTGTGATTGAACATTTCAGCTTACGAGTCGTTCTTTGCTTGAACGGCTATCTACCATGGAATTACGCGCGTTTCTTAGACTATGCGACAGACAGACTATTCCTCCAGAGAGTAGGCGGAGGGTATCGCTTTGTTCACAGGTTTCTACAAGAACACTTAGCTCAGATGTGGCGTGAAAAACAAAGGGTTTAAAGAAACAATTAAATATCTACATGGGTCAATATTTTCTCTCTAGCGATTAGTACAATC
>JBFRWL010000262.1:0-2872 GCA_051439565.1 Prochloraceae cyanobacterium | reverse complement strand
ACCAAGTAGTTATGTATTTTTGTTTCTCTTAATTTTGCTGATGAAACGCTTATCTAAAGTTAAAAATCGGGAGAATAAAAGCGGGAAAAATAATATATTCCGCTTTTATCCTCTATCAATAATTCTTGGTCTGGTTTTGCTAACTTTCCCTGGCGAGACTTTCACTAAAAAAAAGTTCTCTGTTCAAGCTCAAAGCTACAACAAAAATATCGAGCAAAGAGAAAATCAACTTTTACAAAAATATTATAAATTACCCACTTCGCCCAAACAAAAACCAGTAGTAAGACCGAAATCTTCCCCTCAACCTCGATTCAACAATTCCAGGTCAAACAAGACTCCCAAACCCAAAGCGGTTTCCAAAACCCAAACCAATGTGACAGCAAAAACTAATCCTCCTATTACTCACAAATTATACTTTAATCGCAGTCCCATAGTTGGGAATGGTTTCCATTTACAAGGTCTTTACTCAGAAGCCAGACTGGGATTTACGCGCCCTCGAAAATGGAAGATACAATCAGTCAAAGCTTTGATTCGTTTTCAGCATTCCCCTGCTTTGTTGGGCAGTCGTTCCAATTTGACTGTGAGGGTGAATGGGAGAAGTGTAGGTAGTATACCGCTGAATCGGAATTCTTCTGAGATTGGCAATGTGTTATTTAATATTCCTGTCAACTTGCTTCAGGACTCAAATGAGATTTCTTTGATTGCTCAACAGCACAACTCCAGGAACTGTGAAGACGAAAACCCTGGAGATCCAACTTTGTGGACTGAGATTCTCCCAGATTCTCAATTGCTCTTTCAATTCCAGCCCCAACCAATAGCTCTAGATTTTAGCCGTTATCCCTATCCTTTCTTTGACGAACTAAGTTTAGAGGTAAATCAATTCGCTTATTTACTGCCGCAGACAATAAGCGATACTTGGCTAACAGCAGCAGCTCGCTATAACACTCATTTAGGTAGATTAGCCAAATTCAGTCCTTTAGATATTAGAACGATTAAAAAGTTCAAAGATGTAGAATTCAATGAGCAATTGGCAATTATTGGCACCCCTGAAGAACAACCAGCTCTTAAAACGCTAGAACTGCCGATAAAAATAGCTAACAATAGATTACTAGATGGAAGTGGAAATTCTTTACCCAATGATGTAGGGGTATTGATAGTTACAAAAACTGAGGATGATAGCGTTCCGGTATTAGTAGCAACGGGCAACGGACCGGAAGGAGTGCTTAAAGCTATCCAGTTTTTAGTCCAATCGCCCCAGCGCAAGTTAGGAACTGGTCAACTCATTTTTGTCGATACCTTAAATCCTATCTCCTCGCCTCCCCCTCGTCAGTGGCCGGATTATTTGCCAGAAAAAAATAAATTTCAACTGGGGGATCTGAAGTTAAGCAATAACGAACCATTCAAAGATGTGACGGTACGGGGTGCGGGAGCGCCGTCAATCGAATTAGACTTTCGCGCTTTACCAGATGACTGGTTTAAGCGAGGCAGTTATATGAATTTGGTATATAGCTACGGCCCCCAAGTCAATCCTAGAACCTCCAGCGTAGAAGTTTTACTTGATAACGTAGTTATTGGGGGAGCGCGTCTGACCAATAAGTCGGGAGAAACCCGTAAAAAGCTCAAAGTAGACTTACCGCACAATTTAATTAAACCCAATTCCAAGCTTCAAATTGCCTTCAGACTCAACCCGATAGAACAGGGAACTTGCGGTATATTAACAGACCAGCAACTAACAGGTACCCTACACGCAGATACGAGTTTTCAACTGAATCGAGATATCTCTGTAGATTTGCCAGATTTGAAGTTATTGCAATATGGTTATCCCTTTGCTGCACCTCAAGATCTTTCCAATACAGCCATTGTCTTACCTGATTCTCCCTCAGTTAGAGAAGTAATGACTCTATTGGAGTTTAGCCAAAGATTGGGAAGACTCAGTCAAGCTGATTCCATCCAGCTTGACGTTTACAGTGCAGTTACTTTACCTCCCGATGTCGAGAAAGAAAAAAATCTGGTGGGAATAGGAATTCGAGAGCGCTTCCCCTTTCCAGAGGTGTTTGAATCTAATGGCTTTGTCTTAAATGATTTCTTTTCCCGACAGGAAAAACAAACAAACATTCAAACCTTGGTTGACGAGCAAGGCCTGATCAAGGAGATCGTTTCTCCTTATAACAAAGAGCGAGTTCTTTTGGCTCTCACAGCTCAGACGGAAAGTGGTTTGGAGCGAGTACAAAAACTATTTAAATTTGACTCGTGGTTTTTCCAACTCCAGGGGAATGCCGCCCTGATTGCTTCAAATTCAAAAGATATTTCGCCTTACGACCAAGATGTTTATCAACTTAAGTTCTTTAAACAAGCTTCTGTCACTCGTCGGATTGAGAAGGCCAGTTTACTTAGCAAAGCATCTCGATTGGTTCAAGAACAGTGGTACTTAGTACCTACAGGAATTGTGGTCATAGGACTAATGCTTTATGGCATCGTGCAAGCGCGTCTCACAAGTGAATAGTAGCTCTAGAGGAATGAGGGGAAATGACAAATCCATTGTTAAAAAGCAAGTCACGCCAAGGAAGGATTGAGATAGCGCAATTAATAGCGTGGCCGATCTATTTCTTACCTAACTTTTTTGAGGGAGTTGTCCGGCTCATAGGAAACGGCTCTTTGCGGTGGTTAGTTCTATTAATCCTATCCCTGTCAATTCCATTGATAATAGCGCCTTTGGAAATTTGGCAACAAGGAGTAGCCGCATTGGTATTAATAGCGATTGGCTGGTTGAGCGTGAAGTTTGAACAAAATCAAAAAGATTACAAAATCAGCGAACGGATCCATTTGTTTTTGGTATGGCTGAGTATTGTCACTACCTTGCGCTACCTTTACT
>JBFRWL010000261.1:0-8162 GCA_051439565.1 Prochloraceae cyanobacterium | reverse complement strand
CAGGGGGTAGAGTTAATTCCTCTACCTTTTGCCTTTCAAGCCCAAAGCCTTGGTGACACCAAAAATTAATCGGAGACAGAATAAATGTTGATTGATAATCTCGAGTTTATGGAAGCTACCTCTTCTGAAATACAAGGTGGTTTCTTTGTAGATAGCTACGGCCACCGCCCTCAAGGTCCCCATCCTAACTACAAGCCTAACTACAAGCCTAACTTTCTCCATAATGGCTACAGACCTGCAGTTGACGTTGATGTCAATGTTTACAATTTGATTGTAAATCAAGTGGGTGTCGCAGTAGCAGTGGGCGGAAAAGAAGTTTTCGCTTCATCCTTAAATAACTTAAATTTAGGGGACAAGAAAGGGATTTAAGGATTGTAATCTTGTGAGTCCGAGAAAATAATGCTTGGTAAGCATATGCCAGCCATGAATTAAGGTACTTTCGCCTTGATTGTTGATTGTTGATTGCAATCAACAATCAATTCTAGTAATAGTTATCTAGGTTTGTTCGATAATTATCTATCAGAATAACTAAGTAATAGGATATAGAAAAAATGTTGATTGACGATCTCGAGTTTATGGAAGCTAACTCTTCTGAAATACAAGGTGGTCGGCGAGGATTCAGATACCCCAGACGTGGTGCTCGATCGAGGTTCAAGCCTTATGCTTTTGAGAGTCCTCGTTGGGGCGGTGGTGAAAATCGCCATCCCTTGATTCATATTGACTTAGATATAAACATTCAAATTATCAATGTAATTCAAGTGGCTAACTCGATCGCAGTGGGAAGTGAGGTAGCCAATGCTTCAGCCTCTAATATAGTGAATATCTTGACAAATCCCTATTAATGTGCACTCCCAAACCAAGCGCGGCTGAATATAACTAAGCAGATATTGGCGAGCTTTTTCTAACTTTTCGACAATTCTTTTATCCCAATAAGAATTCCAGTAATAGTATTGCAGATAATCCACTAACCATAACTGAGCTTGGGAGTCGAATCGATCGTCAACTTCTTTGGCCAATTGTAAAGTATCGAGGGCATTGGTCGGAGGTTGCTTTAGCTTCTCAAGTAATTCTGGAGAAATTGCTTGAAGTTGAGCAAAAGAGACGATCGCTTCTCCAGGACTACCTTGGGCGATCGCCAACAATTCAGGATGGGCTAAAATCTCTTCATAGCCTAACTGCTGCAATACCTGCTTCATATCTTCCTGGGATAGCCGATCGAATGGTATCTGCTGAGTACGAGAAACCAAAGTAGGTAACAAAGAATAGGGAGTTGCAATGAGAATTAAAGTTGCTTTTCCTGGTTCTTCTAAAGTTTTGAGCAAAGCATTAGCCGCCGCTTCGTTCATTGTCTGGGCATCTTCAATCACTACTACTGAACGAGACGCTTCTAGAGGAGGGCGACTGAGAAAGCGGGTAATTTCCCTAATTTGTTCGATGCGAATTTGTGGCGGTGCTTTACGCTTTAGTCCCTTGGCTGCTGCTTCAGTGGCACTAAAAAGCTTTCCTTGATGAATGTAAGTAGGCTGTACCCATAATAGATCGGGATGATTACCCGCATGCAGCCGTTTTTGAATTGAAGTGCATTTTTCTGGGGGAAGCCCTGTAGAAATTGTCAGTTTGCTGAAATACCTAGCAGCTAAACTGCGACCCACTCCAGAAGGACCGATAAACAGGTAAGCTGGGGCAATGCGATTATTTGCTATAGCAGAGGATAGTAATTCAATGGCACGATCTTGCCCGATCGGTTGAGTCATCTCACTTCACTCGAAGGCAACAGTGTAAAAAGTACTTTTGTCACAAGTCAAATGATTTAGGTTTTGGACTTGCCGGAAGATTCTTCGGTTTCATTGACTATCATTGCCGGATCGATCAAAGTAATGTCAAATGGATCGTCTGGGGGAATGGTAGGAAAGCTGTCGTGCTGGCGATGTTCATAAATGGCATATACTTGGGAGCCGAAGAAAATTTTATCTCCATCTTTAAGATCGTGGTAATGTACTTTACGACCATTGATCCGCAGTCCATTAACACTCATCTTTCCTTTCATATCGCCATCAACGATGCGGTAATAAGCTCGACCGTCATCTGCCATAATCTTCAATAAGGTAGCGTGGCGGCGCGAGACAAAGCGAGAAGACAAAAAAATATTGCACTTTCGGCCTCTGCCGATAGAATAGCTCGAATTAGTCAAGACTATTTCTTTTTTTCCTTTGTCGTCATGAATGATTAATCGATGAGCTATATGTGGTTTTGCCGATTTTACAACCATTGGCAAGCTTTTGACACACTTAGTTTTGTCTGATTTGAAGCAGAAAGAATAAGCATTAGATCGGGTTACGGTAGAATTACCTCAAGGCGATCGGCTGCGCAGATCTCGCCTTAGGCGAGGGCACCAACTCTTTTTATTTTAACTCCGTGAGGGGCAAGTCCCACGCCGATCGCCTAGCGAAAGGGAGAGAGGGGGAGAAGCAATCAGCTAACACCTCTATTTTTAGTTTTGTTTTAGTGGCAATGAAATAAACTGGCGACGCAAAAGCAATGAGTTGGTGACAACTATCACAGAACTAGATGCCATCAAAGCAGCGGCAGCTACGGGACTGAGGAGAATGCCACAACTAGGAAGCAACACCCCAGCAGCAATGGGAATGGCGATAACATTGTATCCCAACGCCCAAAATAGATTTTGACGAATCTTTTTAAAAGTGGCAAGACTGAGTTGAATCGATTCAACTACATCTAGTAAACGCTCTCTCATCAAGATAATTTCTGCCGTTTCCCTCGCCACATCCGTACCTCCATGAAGAGAAATCCCGATATCTGCCTGTGCTAAAGCGGGAGCATCATTAATCCCGTCACCCACCATAGCGACGACGCGGGGTTGAGAGTGTAGAGAATTCTCCCCCTCTCCTTGCTGGAGAGAGCGAACAATGTCTGCTTTGCGATCGGGGCGAACTTGGGCAAATACTTCGGCGATCCCTAGTTGTTTGGCGATCGCTTGGGCTGCGTTGGGGCGATCGCCTGTGAGTAAGAGGGTTCGCAGTCCCATTTTTTTCAGCCGTTCTACAGTTTCTCTAGCATCCTCTCGCAGGAGATCCTTGAGGGCAATTAACCCCACCAATTCCCTGGCTACGGCAACGTAAACTACGGTTTTACCTGCTTGGGAAAGGGATTGCACCTGAGTCTGAATCTCCTCTTTAATAACAATGCCCTGTTCTTCTATCCATTCAGCATTACCCAACCATACCTGTTCCCCTGCTACTACAGCCGATACGCCTAATCCTGGTTGGGTCTGAAAAGCTTCAGTTGCTGGTAAGGATAAATCTTTTTCCCCAGCAGCTTTGACAATTGCTTCTGCTAAAGGATGATTGGTACCGCTTTCTGCTGCTGCTGCTAGTTGGAGAATGCGCTCTGGACTAATATGGGTAAAGGATAAGCAATCAGTAACTTCAGGCTGACCGATCGTCAGAGTACCAGTTTTATCAAAAACAACTGTATCTAACTGGTGGACTCGTTCTAAAATATCGCCGCCTTTAATCAGCAATCCTCGTTCTGCTCCAATCCCCGTACCGACTAGAATAGCTGTGGGAGTTGCCAAACCGAGGGCGCAGGGACAGGCAACTACTAAGATGGCGATCGTTAGTTTTAAACTCAATAATAGGGGCGAAGTAGCTGCGGGCATAGCGTGTCCCATTGAGCTAAACATCCCTGTCAGCACCTCTGGCCAAATTTTTGTCCCTGCTAAGTACCAAAACAGAAAAGTTAAGCCAGCAATTGCCATCACCCCATAGGCAAAATATCCCGCCACTGTATCTGCTAAGTGCTGTACGGGTGCTTTGCGGGTCTGGGCTTCTTCGACGGAGGCAATTATCTTGGCTAGAGTAGTGTTTTCGCCAATGCGAGTTACTTTGAGAGCGATCGCCCCTGACTTGTTAATCGTACCAGCCGCTACTCGATCTCCCCCTTGTTTAGCTACTGGGAAAGATTCTCCTGTCAGCATTGATTCGTCTACAGAGGTCGTACCTGCTACTACCTCGCCATCAACGGGAATTGTTTCCCCTGGCAATACCCGCACCCATTCGCCGACGCGCACTTGTTCGACTGGAATTTCAATTCCTATTTCTTCCGAGAGATCCGGTTTGCCAATTAAATGGGCTATCTGGGGTTTTAGTGCCACTAATGCTTCCAATGCTGCTGAAGCCCTATTTCTGGCTCTTGCTTCTAAGGTACGACCGAGAAGGATAAAGCCCAACAACATCACTGGTTCGTCAAAAAAGCATTCCCATCCCAGTTGAGGAAACAGCAGTGCTACGCAACTAGCAAGATAAGCACTTACAGTTCCCAACCCTACCAAAGTGTTCATATTGGGCATTCCATGCCACAAGCTGCGCCAACCATCGAGCAAAATAGAGCGTGCTGGGAATAATAGCGCCAGGGTTGCCAAGCCCCAGTGAAACCAGATATTAGTTAATAGGGGTATGCTAGGTCCTCCTAGATGCTCTAGATGCCCTAGTGTAGAGAAAAACAGTAATAATGCTGCTATTATTAAGCCCCTAACTTGCCGTTGATGTTCTTGTTCTCTTCGTTCTGCTGCACTTAAAGATGCTCGATGCCCTGTAATATTGTTTGAGGAACGAACTTGACTGGCAAATCCACGTGAGGTCAGTTTTTCTGCTAAATTTTCTGGTTCAATTACACCCGCCTCGTAGGTTATTACTGCCACTTCAGTGACCAAATTAACGCAGGCGGAGATCACACCAGAATTTTGGGTTAGTTGTCTCTCTACGGATTTAACGCAACCAGCACATTTCATGCCACCCACATCCAAGGTTACTGTTTTCAAAGATGACTGGGTAGTTGCTTGCTCTTTTTTAGCGGCGACTTGCAGCATAGAAATTATTGGCGTTTTGACAAAATGTTATTATTCTTTTCGATTTTAGCCTTTAATACTGTTATTAATACCAAGATTTTAGGGAACTATAAGAATTGAAGCCAGAGACTAAAAATTTAATTATCAGTAATAGTAAAAATGTTTCCTCAAGTTAAATTAAAGCAATTATTCTTAACTACAAGTCTTTTTTTTGCTCTCTTCAATAGTGTGGAGCTTCACCTAACTAGCAATACTAAGATCCCTGGGATAAATCTCACTAATCAAGCAGTTGCTAAAAGTAGTGGCGCACGCAGTGGCGGTGGCTCTTTTAAGAAAAAGTCTTCTAGTTCTAAATCTAGCAAAAGTAGTAGCTCTTCTAGCCGTTCGAGAAACAAAAGTACTAACTCATCTACTTACTCAAATAGCGATCGCCGCCGTAGGTACAGTTCTTCAGGAGATAACTATGACTACGATCGCACTTCCCCTGGTAGCTACAATTCTTCAAGGGTTAGCTCTAATAATTCTGGTTCTGGAATTATAATGCTGTTTGTAGCCCTGATTTTCGTGGGACCTCTCGCATTTATAGTTCTTTTCGCCGCGTTTAATAGTATTTTTTCGAAAAATAAGAGTAATAGCTCTCAGGTAGAGAAAGAGAGAGACAATGATATTGTTACTATTTCTAAATTACAGGTAGCTCTCTCAGTTCAGGCAAAAGACGTTCAAAAAGAGCTATCCCAGCTTAGTACGAGCGTAGATACTGATACTGACGAAGGACTTTTAGAGCTTTTACAAGAGTCAATCTTGATTTTACTGAGAAATTCAGAATATTGGACTCACGTATTATCGAGTTCCGAGTCAATTGATATTAACGAAGCAGAATCAACTTTTGACAAGCTTTCCTTTGCAGAACGAAGTAAATTTAGCGCCGAAACTTTAACTAATGTTGATGGAAGAGTTAATACTAAAGAAGTCGTTAGTGCTGAAGGTGAAGTAGCCTCTTATATTGTGGTCACTCTCCTCTTAGGAACAGCAGACGATCGCGCTTTGTTTGCAAAAGTACACTCAATAGAAGAGTTGCAAGAAATTTTAGAAAAACTTGCATCTATACGCGACGATTATTTGATGAAGTTTGAGTTACTGTGGAGTCCCCAAGTAGAAAATGACAGTCTCACCTACGACGAGCTATTGACTGAGTATACTGATATGATTCAAATTATTTAAAGTTAAGATAAATACTTTGCAGATTTTATGAGCAATTTTGATTTTAACGATCCCCTGCGCTGGACACCTGAAGCTAAAGCTAAACTCAAACAAATTCCTTTCTTTGTTCGTCCTCAAGCTCGTCAGCGAATCGAACAGCTAGCTCGTGCAGCTAATTTGGATGAAGTCACTGTAGATATTGTAGAACAGGCAAGGGTAGAGTTTGGGCAATAGGAGTGTGGGGGGACAAGGGAGAGAGGGGAGAGTAACAAACAGCAATCAACCACCAGTAATCAACACCTTGATTCTCTGAGGAATTTTGCGTAAAAATTAAAGAAAGTGAATTTTTGTATCATTTTCTTAAGAAATCATAAAAAATGACGCTGGCACAGGATCGAGATACTAACTCTAATTCGCGAATAAACTTTGACTACGATCTTGCCATTGTTGGCGGGGGAATAGTCGGATCTACCTTAGCTTCTGCTTTGAAAGATTCGGGGTTACGTGCGGTCATAATTGAAGCAAAACCGCTGGAGATAGCAGCAGCTAGAAGGCAAGCTTATGCCCTTTCAGTGCTTTCGAGTCGTATTTTTGAGGGAATTGGCGTTTGGGAGAAAATTTTTCCTCATATCGGTAAATATCGCCACGTTCGCCTCTCTGATGCCGATTATCCTGGAGTAGTGAGGTTTCAAACCCAAGATCTAGGCACAGAATTCCTCGGTTATGTCGGAGAACACCGAACGCTGCTGACATCTTTACAGGAATTTATCGCCACATCTGACAATATTAGCTGGTTGTGTCCTGCTGAGGTGATAGGAGTCGAGTATGGGGATACTGGCGCAGAAATAGAGATTAAGCATCAAGGCGAGACCCGCAAGCTACGAACTAGATTAGTAGTGGGTGCAGATGGATCGCGATCGCACCTTCGTCAATGGGCTGGTATTAAGACTCGCGGTTGGAAATACTGGCAGTCTTGCGTAGCTTTTACGATTAAACATCAAGCCCCCAGAAATGATATCGCTTTCGAGCGCTTTTGGCCAACTGGTCCAATGGGCGTTTTGCCTTTACCTGGAAACCGCTGTCAAGTAGTTTGGACTGCACCTCACGCACAAGCCAAAGCTTGGCAAGAACTGGATGAGAAAGAATTTGTGGCAAAACTGGAACATCATACTGGAGGGTTATTAGGAAAGTTAGAATTGGTCAGCGATCGCGTTCTGTTTCCGGTGCAACTGATGCAAAGCGATCGCTACACTCAATCTAGATTAGTTTTAATTGGTGATGCTGCTCATTGCTGTCATCCAGTTGGAGGACAAGGGTTAAACTTAGGTATTAGGGATGCTGCTGCTCTTGCTCAAGTATTGCAAGAAGCTGGCGATCGAGGTGAAGATATTGGCAATATCCAGGTATTGCAACGTTACGAACGCTGGCGCAAGCTAGAAAATTTAACAATTCTAGGCTTTACAGATTTGCTCGATCGAACCTTTTCTAATAATTGGTTACCTGTTGTGACTCTGAGGCGCTTCGGTTTGTGGATAATGGGAAATTTGCCTTATTTCAAAATCTATGCCCTACAGTTGATGACAGGTTTAAAGGGACGTACTCCCCAATTAGCGCAACGTTAGAGATGCAAAGCTTATACCAATTTCTTTTAAGATTGCTACACTTCGGTTAGGAAAAAGAAGAGGAAGCAACAAATTCTCCAGAATTGATGTGTAGCAGTATTTTTTGAAATTGGTATTATATATTTAGTATTCAATGTTGCTTGTGCATTACTTTCTCATAGATCTATTGCACAAATAAATTTTAAATCCCAATTGATAATTTTGACCTTTTCCCTTCACTCAAAGAAGGTTCGTCCGATTTTTGCCAGAGATATCAGCAAAAATGCATCTTTCCCCGCTTCGAAGAAGATTTAAGGAGAAAAAATTGAGAGGATTGAGGTTACTTAAATTGAGAGGCAATTCAATTTATTAAGATTGTTGACTAAAATTTAGGAAAAATATATTATTAATAGAAAATCAAATAAATTTTTTTCTATAAACTGAGGGGGTTTAAGTAATAAGTCTCATAGATTCTGTAAATATTGACACATTCT
>JBFRWL010000260.1:0-17534 GCA_051439565.1 Prochloraceae cyanobacterium | reverse complement strand
CCAGCTTGCTCGTCAAATCGAAATAATTCAATGTTTCAATCTATTTCAAGCCCGTGCATGCGCGGCATGGGCTCTCAATGAGCGAATTTTGTATTAGTTTATTTTGAATTAGGAGCACAGCGACGCTGACACAGATCGTACAATACTATAGATTGGGAATTGGGCAATAGGGAGTACGGGTCTAGTGTTTGTTGTTGACTTTTACTCCTGAACTCTGACCCCTGACCTCCGACCTCCCTTTCCCCCTCTCCTCCTCTTTACACCATAGAGTTACTCAATTTGAGAGAATATAGATAAATTCTGGATTGCGAGCGGACAAAGTTCATCGACAGATTATGCAAACTCTCGAAAACACCCAAACTAGCACGAATAACTCACCAGTTATTGACACCAAGATTAACAGGCGTAAAACTCGTCCTGTCAGAGTTGGAGACATAATTATTGGCGGCGGCTCTCCTGTAGTAGTACAGTCAATGATTAATGAAGATACTCTAGATATAGATGGCTCCGTTGCTGCTATTCGTCGCCTTCATGAAATTGGCTGCGAGATTGTCCGCGTTACCGTACCTAGTATGGCTCATGCTAAGGCTCTAGCGGAAATTAGACAAAAACTTGCCCAAACCTATAAATCCGTACCGCTGGTAGCAGATGTTCACCACAATGGCATGAAAATTGCTTTAGAAGTTGCCAAGCACGTCGATAAGGTACGGATAAATCCGGGGTTATATGTCTTTGAAAAGCCAAAACCAAATCGCACTGAATATACCCCAGCAGAATTTACGGAAATTGCCGAAAAAATTCGTGAAACTTTAGAACCGCTAGTAATTTCCCTGCGCGATCGCGGTAAAGCTATGCGCATTGGCGTTAACCACGGTTCTCTGGCGGAGAGAATGCTGTTTAGCTACGGCGATACTCCCGAAGGCATGGTAGAATCTGCCCTAGAATTTATCAGAATTTGCGAATCTTTAGATTATCGTAACCTGGTGATTTCCCTAAAAGCCTCGCGCGTACCAGTTATGTTAGCTGCATATCGCTTAATGGTTAAGCGTATGGACACACTAGGTATGGACTATCCCCTACATTTAGGCGTGACGGAAGCAGGAGATGGCGAATACGGTCGCATTAAGTCTACTGCTGGTATTGGAACTCTCTTAGCAGAAGGAATTGGGGATACAATTCGCGTTTCTCTTACCGAAGCTCCAGAAAAAGAAATTCCTGTCTGTTACAGCATTTTGCAGGCTTTAGGACTGCGCAAGACGATGGTAGAGTATGTTGCTTGTCCTTCCTGCGGTCGTACTTTGTTTAATCTTGAAGAAGTACTCCATAAAGTCCGACAAGCTACTGAGCACCTGACAGGTCTAGACGTAGCAGTAATGGGCTGTATTGTCAATGGGCCTGGAGAGATGGCAGATGCAGATTACGGATATGTAGGTAAGCAACCAGGTTATATTTCCCTCTATCGCGGTAGAGAAGAAATTAAAAAAGTACCCGAATCTCAAGGCGTAGAAGAGTTAATTAACTTAATTAAAGCTGACGGTCGTTGGGTAGATCCTGCTTAAACCAAGCCGTGAAAAAGTGCGATCGCGCGCCACTGCGATAGGCGATCTCGGCGGAACCGAGATCGCGCTATTTTTTGCCGATCGAATCAAAAAAACTTTTTAATATTGTCAACCAGATTCATGATGTCCTTAAAGGAAACTTTCAGTAAAGCTAAAATCCCGGTTGCTAAAAGAATTAAGCTCAGCAAAAAGTTTTTATCATAAAGTAACAGACCTACTACTACAATAAAGTAAGGTGAAACAATAGTGCTGACTGTTTCAACCTTGTTCATTAATTCAGACTTTTCTAAATTAGACTCGCTCACAAATTCAGTCTCCTGCTGGATAGTTTCTACTGTGGGAGATGGCTCAGGAGGAACCATGATATCAGGCATCTGGTCTAGATCTGGCTGTTGAATTGGTTTGGGCGGCTTTCCAAACATTAGTGATTCTCACAATTGATGGATATTTCAAACTTTAAAAAATTGAATTAGATATCTCATCTTATTATAGTCTCCAGGCTAATTTTGAAAATAGCCTTAAGGCAGCCAAAAATCTGGCAACAAATTTTCCCCTAAGCTGCGTATATTTTTATTAATCGTCCGCGCCCACTGGATGTGAAGTTCGTCAGCTTCAACAGGAATAATTCTAGCCTTTTTACCAATACCAAAGCGCTCAACAACCAAATTTGCTGCTTCTAAACCTGTAACATAAGCTTTCTCCTGGGACCAAGACCCGTGGTTGGTAATAATCCAATCTCCACAAACAAACAGATTATCAATGCTAGTTTCAGCCTTGAGAAGATACTGATAGCTGCCCGGTGCAAAGTGAGTTACCCCCTGAGGTACCCGAATTATACTACTATCGATAACCTTTGCCTCTCTAAATCCAGATATGCAGGTGCTCAGATCCCGATGTACTTTTTGGACAATTTCTTCGTCACTCATGGGTAACAACTGATTAGCGTGGTAAAAGTCCGCCTCAATAACGCTACCAGGTTCGTTTTCGTACTCGTCCTGTAAGGCGTTGAGATCGAAAAACGTCCAGCCAGTTGTAGGATCGAAGCCAAAGCAAGCATTAGAAGGAAGAGGAACACTGACTTTACGATCAAACCAAAGTCTCGTCGCCAGGACGTCAATTCCTCCCAAATTGTTCAAATTGCGGAATTGGGCATAATTATTTAAAGTCTTGCTACCAGCGACAATCTTTTTGCTCCCGCTGACGCTTACCCCCAAGATTACTGCATCAGCAACAAAAGTCTCTTCGCCACAAACAACTGCTTTAACTTTGCCATTCTCATCTAAGATCAAATCATTAACCCGTTTATTGGTGAGGACTTTGCCCCCCAGTTCTTCAATGCGCTGCACCCAAGGTTGAAAAATCTTCTCTCCCACCGTTCCCCGACACCACACAACGTCAAAATCGGTCTGGTGAGCCAAAATAAAATAGTAGAGCATTCCCAAGGCTGCTGCAGCAGAACACTGCTCTCCAGGGGCAAATAAGCCCACCAACAGCATGGGTTCAAAGGCATCTCGGTACAAGCGGGCAGAAACGCCAAACTGTTTAAACAATTCCCTAGCACTTACTTTATCGTAGCGCCGCCAAGCTTCCTCGGAGTTATCGAAATCGACAAGAGCATAGAGAAGGGGAAGGGCAGAAAGTCTGTCTATTAGAGGCAAGCGCTGGAAGCGCGGGTAGATAAAGGTTCCTAAAGGGGTAGGAAGTCGAGGTTCGTTTTGAAAGAGGGGCGATTCTACTTCTAATCCAGCAGGAGAGTATTGAGAAGAACGAGTAAAAGGTGTAAAAGGATTGAGTGACAATTCTTTGACGAGGCTAAAAATATTGTGGTAGGGATACCAGAAACCGTGAATGCCTCCTTCTACAGAACGCCCTCCGCTAGTTTTCCAGCCTGCCACTAAACCGCCAGGATAGGGTGCTGCTTCTAGCAGGGTAACGTCGTAGCCTTGTTTTGCCAGGTGATAAGTTGCACCTAATCCTGCCCAACCTGCACCGACGACAACTACTCGTTTGTTCGGAGATTTTTCTAAATTATTTGTGGATACCATATATAGAAATCTAAAAAACTGTTTGTAAATAAAAGATTAAGCTGGAATTGACGGAGAGAGGGAGGAAAAAAACCTAATACCTAATACCTGACACCTAACACCTACTCTCAACCAACATGTGCCGCTTTAAGTTGTTAGCATTTATTATCTTGCTTGCCGATTAAGAGTTGGTAAGTGTTTGATTTTCGTAGCTATATCTGTTTTGGAAATAACCTTTTGTTGTGGTACGCCGATCGAGATACCATGTTGGTCAAAGGCAATTTTCAAACGACGACAGAATTCCCGTTCTACATCCCACTGCTGTCCAGGTCTAGTTTTTATGCGAATTAGAACCTGAATGCCAGTATGAGCCAGTTGACTAATACCTAAGGCATCAACTGGATCTAGTATGTCTTTTTCCCATATGGGATCTGCCGACATTTCTTCGGCTGCTTGTTTGATCACCTCCATCGCCTCGACCATATCAGTATCGTAACTTACCTCAACAGTAAAATTAATCCGCGACCAATCCTTGGTAAGATTTTGCACCATCTCGATCGACCCGTGAGGAATCGTAGTCAGAATACCTCTGATATCTCGTATTTGGGTGAAGCGTAAATTCATATTCTCTACTAAGCCAGTTACGGTCCCAACAGTGATATAGTCTCCGGTAGCATACTGATCTTCGATCAAAATTAGAACTCCATTGATTAGATCTTTGACTAAACTCTGGGCAGAAAAGGAAATACCCAAACCGAGAAGACCAACCCCAGCTAAAACTGGAGCAAAGGGAATTCCTAGACCATTGAGTAATAAAAAAATGCTAATGGCAATTACTGCAAAACTAGTAATCCCTTTAAGTACTCCTGAAAAAGTGGCAACCCTCAAGGTCTGTCTTTGAGAACTAACAGAAGATAGAGATGCTTCTTCTGCCAGCATGGCTAAAAACCAATCGATAAGAAAGTTGGATAATTTCAGCGCTATGTTAGCACCTAAGCCAATCCCCACAAATAGAATTGTGTTGCCAATCAACCAAACATATAGCCAGCGACTCCAGGGAAATAATCCAGCAATCCAAGCCAAGCCTACAACCCAAATGACAATCATTCCGATTTGCAGTAGGAATCGTAGCAAATTGTTTAAATTGACCTGAAACTGCCAGATGAGCTTCTGTTGTTTAATACTAAAGAGGTTCTTTCTCTCAATAGTAAGGATGTTTTCATCATTATTGGCTTGTTCGTCTGCTCTAGAGTGAGGTTGCTTTTTATAGAGAGCGATGATTTGAGCTTTAAAGTACTTTTGCAGTAACCGCAGCAATATGCTAATCAAGATCGTCCCTAAGATAATCTTTCCAGAGGATAAGGTCTGGTGCCATAAATATTCAGGCTGGCGTTCTCGCTGCGCTTTAATTAGGTTGGTGCGGATAATTTGGCTTAATTGCTGCGCCCACTCTGGCAAAGGCAGTCCGTATAGTTGAGCATCTAGGTCAGTGAGGTTAATAAAAATTTTTCTGGTTAAGTCCTCGTGCTTGCCATCGGCAACGAAAATGGTTGTTTGTCCATTAAGAGAATTAACGGTTACTTTTAGTGTCTCTGGGTCAAAGCCTCGGTTGATAATTTCGTGGATTTTACTTTCGATGAGATTAACGCGCCGCTTCAGTAGGGATTCAACTTGTTGATCTTTAGACTCCTCTGATACTTCAGCAGCAACTCGGAATACTTCCCGACCATCAATATTTACGGGAGCAAAAATCAGATTGCCGACTCGCCTTGAGGAAATCTGAGCGTCTAATTCTGTTAGTTCGCTAACCTTAAGCAAGCCTTTTGGGATTGGCAGTTGAGTATCTTCACCTAATGCCTTTGTGATTGAAATTGAGATCAATAAAAAAGTCAGGGTGCTGATAAATAAAAACTTTACCAGGTAACCCAACCTACCAAAGCGCGATCCAGTCAGTTTCATAAATTGAGCGGCCGATCGAGATTTTTTCGGGCAAAAAGTAAAGTTATTGAAGAATTTAACTGTTAAGTTAAGATTTGTTGTTGTTTAGGTTATTAAGAATATTTTAAACTAGTTGATTCTATCTATGTATATATACTATCGTTTGGCGATATTTTTCTCTATCAGAAACCCCCCAATAATTGAAACAAAAAGCAATTTATGGCGATCAAGTTTAAATATTATAAGTCAAAATAATGTTTTCATGATTTTAAAGTTCATAAAAATGCTAAAAAGTCAAGTACTAATATAAGCTCAATGCTGGCAAAATATAGTTTAAAGACAGTAATAGTGAAAGGAGTAGTGAGACTTGCTCACCCTAGGGGTAAATATTGACCACGTAGCTACTATTCGGCAGGCACGACGAACAGTAGAACCAGATCCAGTAGCAGCAGCTGTTCTAGCAGAATTAGGAGGTGCAGATGGGATTACTGTACACCTGCGCGAAGATCGCCGACACATTCAGGATAGGGACGTGCGCCTACTGCGGCAAACAGTGCGGACACACCTGAATTTAGAAATGGCACCAACGACGGAAATGACAGCCATTGCGCTGGATATTAAACCAGATTACGTTACTTTAGTGCCAGAAAGACGGGAAGAAGTGACCACAGAAGGAGGACTGGACGTACTTGCAGGAGGAGATCGCCTCTTGAAGGTGGTAGAAAAGTTGCAGCATTCAGAAATTCCGGTAAGCTTATTTATCGATCCCGATCGAGCCCAGATTGAAGCAGCAAGCAAGACGGGAGCGAAGTTTATCGAACTGCATACGGGAAAATATGCCGAGGCTCCCAATCAACTTACCAGAGAACGAGAATTAGCAGCTTTAACTCAAGGATGTCAACAAGCGATCGCGGCTGGTTTGCGCGTTAATGCCGGTCATGGTTTGACCTATTTGAATGTCTACCCCGTTGCTTGTATTCCAGGTATGGAAGAGCTAAATATTGGTCACAGCATCATTAGTCGGGCTGTGTTGGTGGGTCTGGAAAGAGCAGTTAGGGAAATGAAGCTGGCTATGAGAGGCAAATTGTAAAAATTAAAAATTAACCATTAAAAATTAAGCGCGAGCGCTGTAGCAACTTATACTCTTTGTCGTGTAACCTGCAATTCAACAACTTACCAGAACACAAATATGCAAACTTATTACTTTGTGCTGGGTTCTCAAAACTTTTTATTAGAAAAAGAACCCCTAGAGGAAGTTTTCAGAGAACGCATTCGTGACTATCAAGAGAAAAACAAAGAAATTGACTTTTGGGTAGTCAAGCAACCTGCTTTTTTGGAGTCGCCCGAATTCGCCGAAGCTAAAGCTAAGTGTCCTCAACCCTGTGCAGCAATAATTTCCACCGATCCCAATTTCATTATCTGGTTAAAGCTGCGTTTAGAATATGTAATCAAGGGGGAATTTCAGGCTCCTTCCCAGACAATTCCCAATCCTACAGCTTCTCTAGCAGCAATGGCTTGAGTGGAACCCAAGCAGCTTGCGCTCTTTAACCGCCTGCGGCGGCAGGTAGGGGAGTGGAGGAGCAGGGAGCATGGGGGAATAGAGCTTCTGAGTTTCTTAGCAAGGAAAAAGTAGGATATCAACTCTCCCGTGCCCCCTGCCTTACTCCAAAGCGGGTAAAGCAAGTAAGGAAATACTAATCCCCAAGGCTAAACCAACAAATACTTGGAAAGGGGTATGTCCTAGCAATTCTTTCAGTCTTTCTTGGTTAAGATCTTTGTGTTCCCGAAAAAGTTCATCAAGGAGTTGGTTGAGAATTCTAGCTTGTTTGCCCGCAGCTTGACGAACCCCAGCAGCGTCGTACATGACGATTACTGCAAATAGGCAGGCGATCGCAAATTCAGGACTTGACCATCCTACTGTCTGTCCAATGCCAGTTGCTAAAGCTCCCACCAAGGCAGAATGAGCGCTAGGCATTCCTCCAGTTGTGACCAAAAAGCTAAAGTTAAGCTTGCGATTTTTCATTATTTCGATAACTAGCTTCAATCCTTGAGCTAGTAAACAAGCTAAGAGAGCAACCAGCAGTACCTGATTGTCTAAAATTGTGTCAAAGTCCTGCATGCTTTGTTTCTATTGCCTCAAAAATCTCTGTATTTACCTCAATAAATCTCTGTATTTAGAATTTTAATGCTTGCGGGCCATAATAAAGTTGGCTATTGCCCGCAAAGGTTCTGCTTTCTCGCCGAAAGGAGTTAACTCAGCAATAGCTGCCTCGACTAGCCGTTTGGCTTGGGCTTTCGATTCTTCCAGTCCCCAGATACTAGGAAAGGTTGCTTTTTGTGCTTGCAAATCTTTGCCAGCAGTTTTTCCCAATTCTTCTTGGGTACAAGTGATATCTAAAATATCGTCCACAATTTGAAATGCTAAGCCAATATTCTGAGCGTACTTTGACAGCCGCTGTATCTCCTTGTCTTTAGCACCCGCTAAAATCGCTCCTGAGAGTACGGAAGCCTCGAGCAAAGCACCAGTTTTGTGAGTATGAATAAAGTTTAAGGTTTCTACAGAAATATCTGATTTTCCTTCAGATTCTAAATCTATTACTTGACCTCCTACCAATCCTGCTGCTCCTACAGCACGACTCAAATAAACAATCACTTGCAAGACTTGCTGTGGCGGAACATTCCGAGTTTGAGTAGCAACATATTCAAAGGCGTAAGCTAGCAGCCCATCCCCAGCAAGAATGGCGATATCTTCACCATAAACCTTGTGGTTAGTTGCCTGACCTCGACGAATGTCATCATTATCCATCGCTGGTAGGTCGTCGTGGATCAATGACATGGTATGTATCATTTCTAAGGCGCAGGCAGTTGGCATTGCCATTTCTAGCCTTCCCCCAGCTAGTTCACAAGTGGCAAGACAAAGAATAGGGCGCAAGCGCTTACCTCCAGCTAGTAGCGAATAGCGCATTGCCTCGTAGATTTTCTCTGGCCGAGAAATGGGGAGCGAACTATCTAAAGCCTCTTCAACCAAACTTTTCCGCTGTTTGAGGTAGCTCTGTAGCTCGAAGACTGAAGATTTCCCCGCCTGAGCAAGTTTTTCGTCCGTCTTTACCATGTTTTGATGCTTCTAACCAACCAACTATTTTAATTATCACCCGATATGCAACTTTAACTAAAGCAAACTTGTCGATCGCCTCTCTAATTTTTGCTCTACTTGCCAAAGAAACACATCTCAAAATTAGTTTGATCGCCTTTTGAGCGAGCTTTTCAAGCATACAGGATTGCTGTTTACCTGCCAACAAAAAAACCCTCCGCCTACAAAAACCAGAGGGATTGATAGCTGATTGAGTTCCCCACAACGCCGTTTTACCTCAGTTTATGACCTGGTTTCCCAGGTGGGCACCGACGCTCTCAGTTTAAAGTTTCCGAGTACTAAGCTCGGTCTACTGCCACGAAAGCCGTTGATTCCCTTATACAACGAGCAAGATCAACAAACTATATTGGCAGTCACCAACGCCGCAGAAGAACTATATATATATTAATCTTTTTTCTAGAGTTGGCAACAAGGCGGTCAACCGTACCAAATTGATTCTATTTGTTGAGCAGTCTTTTGTAAGTTTTTTAGGTCTTTCTCTGAAAACAGAACCGTAACGTGACCCAATTTTCGTCCTGGACGAGATTCTTTTTTGCCGTACCAATGAAGGTAAGCCTGGGGAATTTGGGCTATTTGGCTGCGTTTTTGTTGATAATCATGTTGAGAATGTTCGTATCCGAGCAAATTGACCATCAGCGCCTTAGCCGACTTTAAGCTAGGCGAACCCAAAGATAAACCTACAACCGCGCGTAACTGCATCTCAAATTGAGAAGTCTGGCAAGCATCGAGAGTATAATGTCCGGAATTGTGAGTGCGCGGTGCTATTTCATTAACTAATACTTTGCCATCGGGGGTGAGAAATAACTCAATCCCAAATACTCCCACTACCTCTAATTTCTCTAGCAAGGTACGAGATATTGCCTCTACCTCTAAACTTACCTCTGGAGAAATCTCAGCAGGGACAATTACTCGACGACACACTTGTTGTTCCTGCTGGGTTTCCACCACTGGATAGACGATCGCTTCTCCAGTAAGGCTGCGAGCCGCAATAACAGCCAATTCTCGCTCAAAAGGAATAAATTCTTCTAAAATGGCAACGGGGCTTTCTAGACGCTCCCAGGTAGCTTGTAGCTCCTCTTGGTTGTTAACAATAAAAGTTCCCTTGCCGTCATATCCGTGGCGACGCGCTTTGAGAACTACAGGAAAGCCAAAAGGAGATTTAATCTTTTCCTCTGAGTGCAAAGCTATAAATTGAGGTACTGGCAAACCGATACTCTGGAGATAGCAACGTTGATCGTATTTATCTAATAGAGGAGCTAAAGTTTGTAAACTAGGACGAAAGCAAGTACCTGCTTTTGCTAGGTACTTAAGTGCTTCTAGATTAATAAACTCGTTCTCAAAAGTAATTACATCGCAACGAGTGGCTAACTCAGCAGTTGCAGCCTCATCATCTACTGCTGCCAAGATAAGATCGGTTGCTATAGCAGCAGCGGGATCGGTGGGGTTGGGGGTTTGAACTATCAATTCTATTCCTAGTGCTGTCGCTGCACTTCCCATCATCCAGGCTAGCTGTCCTCCGCCAATTACACCAACTCGTCGTGCGATTACCATTGTTATAGTTTAATTCTCCACTTCTCGTAATATTGCAGCTGAAAAAATTACTAGTAAATTACCTTATCTGAGGTAACCCTGCCAAAGCCATAGCTATTTCTTGTTGGGGATAGCGACTATTACATAAATTACCTGCCTGATAGTCGATGTAAGCTTGTAGATCGAAGTGACCGTGACCACATAAATTGAACAGAATAGTACGACTAACTCCTTCTTCCTTACAACGCAATGCCTCGTCAATTGCTCCTTTAACTGCATGATTAGCTTCTGGCGCAGGTAAAATTCCCTCAGTTCGCGCTAAAGTAATTCCTGCGGCAAAACAATCTAGTTGTTCGTAAGCTTTTGGTGCGATCGCCCCTAAATTAACTAGATGACTAACCAGAGGAGCCATACCATGATATCGCAGTCCCCCAGCATGAATTCCTGCTGGTACAAAACCGTTACCTAGGGTATGCATTTTCAGGAGGGGAGTCATTTGAGCAGTATCTCCATAATCGTAACTATACTTGCCTGCAGTTAGAGTAGGACAAGCAGCAGGTTCGACGGCGATAAACTGAGTGTCTTTTTTTCCCTCAAATTTCTCTTTCATAAACGGGAAGGCAATTCCAGCGAAGTTACTCCCGCCACCCGTACAACCAATGATTAGATCGGGATAATCCCCTGCCATTTCCATTTGTTCTTTTGCTTCCAAACCAATAACTGTCTGATGTAAAAGAACGTGGTTGAGAACACTTCCTAAAGTATATTTAGTTTGTTCCTCCTTGGCTGCGACTTCTACTGCTTCGCTAATGGCAATACCTAAACTTCCGGTAGTATTGGGGTCTCGCTGTAAAATTTCTCGTCCCGCTTCTGTTTCCTGACTGGGACTAGCAACGACTCTAGCGTTGTAAGCTTCCATTAAGGCGCGTCGGTAAGGTTTTTGTTGATAGCTGACCTTAACCATGTACACTAGGATCTCGAGGTTAAAAAAAGTACCAGCTAATGCTAGTGCAGATCCCCATTGACCTGCTCCTGTTTCGGTAATCAGACGCTTAACTCCCTCTTGGGCATTATAATAAGCTTGAGCAACGGCGGTGTTAGGTTTGTGGCTGCCTGTTGGAGAAACTCCTTCGTATTTGTAGTAAATTTTCGCCGGGGTATCGAGTTCTTTTTCTAAACGTCTGGCACGATAAAGGGGAGTAGGTCGCCACTGACGGTAAATCTGCAGTACGGGTTGAGGAATTTCCCACCAACGGACGACGTTAAATTCTTGTTCCAGTAGTGCCTGGGAAAATAAAGGAGCCATCTCTGCTTTAGTTATGGGCTGTTTAGTGCCAGGATGAAGAATAGGAGGAAGTGGTGCAGACATATCTGCCCTAATATCGTACCAAGCCGTAGGCAGTTGCTTTTCTGTCAATAAATATTTGATGGTATCCATTTAAAATCAACACTTAATAACGGTTCTCCCGAAATTATCATGTTATTTGAGAAAGTTCAGCGACTTTGTTAACTGCTTGCGGCGAAAGGCAGATGGCAGGAGGCAGATGGCAGAAGGAGGAATAAGGAAAGAAGTGATAAAACCTTTATTAATAGATGTTGGTAGTTTGATGGTCTATTTTCTAACTCAATGATATCCAATTTAAATGCACATCAGCTTATCTGAGTAATTGCCATCTGGAGGGTGAAATAAATTGGCGATCACCTTTTGTAGGTCTGCTTGTTTTACTTGTGCTAGCAAAGGGTCTTGAGGAACTTCCCATTTGCCTTCTCGACAAAAACCTGGCAAGCGTGTAACCTTAATTAGCTAAAATAACAGGCACGGCATAATTTTCCTGGAAATTCTGTGATTAGCCAGACTAGAAATATTGAAGCGATTTTAGACCGCGCTTTAGCAGGGGAAGAACTATCTGAGATAGAAGGAGTTATTCTTCTAGATCAAAAAACTCCAGAAGCGATCGCAGCTATTTGTTCTGTAGCAGATCGACTGCGTCAGCAACAAGTAGGCGATACCGTTACCTACGTTATCAATCGCAACATTAATTTTACTAACATCTGCGAGCAACATTGTAGTTTCTGTGCCTTTCGCCGAGATGAAGGAGAAACAGGAGCATTTTGGTTAGATACTAGCCAAATTCTCGAAAAAACAGCCAATGCAGTGGAAAGGGGTGCTACAGAAATCTGTATGCAGGGGGGATTAAACCCTCAAGCTAAACTAAATGGAACTTCTTTGTCTTATTACCTGCAACTGGTAACAACTATCAAAAGTGAATTTCCCCAACTACACTTACACGCCTTTTCTCCCCAGGAAGTAGAATTTATTGCTAGAGAAGATGGCATTAGCTATCGAGAGGTAATTTTAGCTTTAAAAGAAACTGGCGTGGGTTCTATGCCGGGAACAGCCGCAGAAGTGTTAGACGATCGCGTCAGAAGTATTATCTGTCCCGAAAAGATTAATACCGCCACCTGGCTAGAAATTGTTTCTACAGCTCATAGTCTGGGTCTACCAACTACCAGTACCATACTCTCCGGTCATATTGAAACGCCTCAACAGCAAATCGCACACTTACAGAAATTGCGATCGCTCCAACAAACAGCGATCGAAGCAGAATACCTCGCTAGGATTACTGAATTCATTATTCTTCCCTTCGTCGGTCAAGAAGCACCTAAAGCCTTAAGACGCAGAGTAGGAAGAGATCAGCCCAGCTTAGAAGACACTTTAATATTAACAGCAGTTGCTCGTTTATTTCTAGGTAAGTGGATTCCCAATCACCAACCCAGTTGGGTAAAACTAGGTTTAGATGGTGCCAAAGAAGCTCTCAAATGTGGCTGTAACGACATTGGCGGGACTTTAATGGAAGAACACATTACCACTATGGCAGGAGCAAAAGGTGGTACTTGTATGGAGGTAGAAACTTTGCAGGAGGCGATTAGTTTTATCGATCGTCCATATCAGGAACGGAATACCTTGTACGATTACATACTTTGACTATACTTTTAAGTAAGCTTATATTTGGCACCTAACTAAAAACCCTGGTTCTGAAGGCAGAAGAAGGAAAGAATAAAATAACTTTTTTTGAGCAAGAAAGCGAAATACGATGAATAATGTACAAGAAATATCGTTCAAGAATCCTTGTTACTTTAAATAAATTAACAAATGATTACGTTTTCTCTTTTCTCTCCTTCTGCCTTAAAATACTGACAGTCTTTTAACTATGAGCGAACATCTAGACTTAGCCAATACCCGAGAAAAAAAGTTGTCAGTTGATTCCTCTGCCTACTTGGTGCTACAAGCGCAACAATTGCTCCCTACCCCAGTCATGCAAGCATTGATAGAATGGACAGGAGGAGAGCCTTCACTTACCCAAGCGCTGTGTCAACTCGTCTTTCAATTCTACGGTAAAGAGGAGAGTAGTAAGATTGCAGCTATTCTTGACGAGCAAGCAGTGGATTGGCTAGAGAACTTGATTCGCTTCGAGGTAATTATTGCCTGGGAAACCTCTCCAGAATTAGAACCTTTAAGAAAAATTGGCGATCGCCTCTTAAACAATCGTAATTGTGAGCCTTTCTGGTTGCTCAACCTCTATAAACAAATCTTACAGGAACAAGAGTTACTATACGATCGCTCTCCCGAACAACAAGAATTGCTAGCGATCGGATTGGTAGTTAAACAGCAAGAAAACTTAATAGTCCATAACCGTATTTATCAACTTGTTTTTAATTCTGATTGGATTGACAAGCAGTTAACGAGTTTGTCACCTTATCAACTAACTTTGCAAAAATTAGAAGCAAAAGCTAACTCTCCTTATACGGTTCTCGAAGAGATTCTTTCCTGGACAAATCGCAACTTCTTTCTCACCCAAAAAGTCTGTCATCTGGTGTGCGTATTTCCCGATTTTATTCCTGCTGGTAAAGAAGCAGAAACAGTTGCGCAGATTGTGGAAAAATATTTGGTTGAAGATTGGGAAAATCAAGTAGCAGCAACTCATCTAAAAAACATTCGCGACCGCCTTCTTAAAAAAGATCGAGCTATTCCTAAACTCCTGAAAGTATATCAGCAAGTTTTGGTCTATCCAGAAGTACCAGCAACTTATAACAGCGAACAACAGGAATTACTAAAGTTAGGTTTACTAGATGTCGATCGTGGCAGCTTAATAGTTTACAATCGCATTTATCAAAGAATATTTAATTTGAATTGGGTCGAAATACAATTAGCTAAAATCAACCAAACAGCAAATCATAAATCAGGAGTCCGATCGAGTTTATTAACTCAACAAAACAACTGTATTCCTCAAAAGGAATCCATTCCACCAATTGATGTTTTCGGAAGTCTTGACAATTTCGATCCTAGCTCGTCAGGAGATGATTTTTTCTCTGTCAACAATTTCAATAACCAACGCAGTTCCTCTAAATTTACTCTCCCTATTGTTATCTCAATATTAGTGTTAGCAATTGGGTTTACTTTATATGAATCCATAAACATAATCATGGAAAATACTCGTCATCCATTACCTACTATTCAAAAAAAATCCAAGTCTCAATCTCAAGCCAAATTTCAAGAAAAAGACGGCAGTGGAAAGGGACTGGGGACTAGGTGAGGCGGAGACAGGGAGATGGGGAGATGGAAAGATAAGGGGGAGAATAACAATCAGCAATCAACAATCAACAATAGACTTCTTGCAGAAGTCGGAAGGAACGGGGAATAGTGAACAATAATTAATGCAAACACGATCGGAAAAATACTTTTGCAAGAAGTCTAATCAAC
This sequence comes from Prochloraceae cyanobacterium, assembly GCA_051439565.1. GTDB lineage: Bacteria > Cyanobacteriota > Cyanobacteriia > Cyanobacteriales > JBFRWL01 > JBFRWL01. Next base: position 2,570 of record JBFRWL010000260.1, on the reverse strand, counting down.
TAAAACCAACAAATAAATTTTTTACTTCATCCAAGTAAGAACTGCTATATTTAGAAATTAATCTGGGATGACAACTCAAAAACCTCAAAAAAAAAGCGAGAATCAATCTAAATCTCAACCTTTGATCAAGATAATTTTAGAGCGTATCGAGGCTTTACCACAACAAAGAATTACTTTTGCTGAATATATGGACTTAGTGTTATACCATCCCCAGTATGGCTACTACAGTTCGGGAAAGGTAGAAATTGGTTCTCAGGGGGACTTTTTTACTTCCCCTTATCTAGGTGCAGACTTTGGCGAATTACTAGCAGAACAATTAGTAGAAATCTGGTCAATTATGGGGCATCCTGCACCTTTTATGTTAGTAGAAATGGGAGCAGGAGAGGGACTATTAGCAGTAGATATATTAGATTATTTACAACAGTATCGCCCAGATTTGCTTCCGGTTCTAGAATATGTCATCGTCGAACAAGCAGAAGGACTGATCGAGAAACAACAAAAAGTATTACAAAAATGGCTTGACAAACAAATAAATATATGTTGGAAATCTTGGTCAGAAATACCAGAAGCTTCGCTGATTGGTTGCTGTTTTTCTAATGAATTAGTTGATGCTTTTCCCATACATCAAATCGTTATTAACAAGGGAAAAATTAAAGAAATTTACGTAACAAGTTCTTCTGAAGAATTGAGAGAAGTTGAAGGGGAACCTTCCACTACTGAACTAGAAGAATATTTTAAGTTGGTGGGAGTAGATTTACCTTCTGATGAGTATCCCGATCGCTATCGTACCGAGGTAAATTTAGCTGCGCTCAATTGGCTGGCAACGGTTGCCGATCGCTTGCAGCGAGGATATGTTTTAACTATAGATTACGGCTATCCTGCCCATAAATATTACCATCCCCAACGCAGTCAAGGAACATTGCAGTGCTACTACCAGCATCGCCGTCACAACAATCCTTATAGTTTTATCGGAGAGCAAGATCTTACTGCTCATGTAGATTTTACCGCTCTAGAACGTCAAGGGGAATTGTGCGGCTTGGAGAAGATTGGCTTTACTAATCAGGGGATGTTTTTAATGGCTTTGGGATTAGGCGATCGCCTGGCGGAACTTTCTAGCGGTAAGTTTAATGTCATGGAGGTGCTAAAACGTAGGGATGCACTCCATCAATTAATAGATCCGACTGGATTAGGGGGATTTGGGGTTTTAGTTCAGGGTAAAGGGTTAAGTGAAGAACAAAAGGCGCGATCGATTAAAGGTTTAATTACGCCGCCGATGAGCGATCTTTAATTGAAGGGAATTCAAATTTAGCCCGATTATTAGAACAGTAAAACCTTTAAACAGATCGCCTCCAGTAGTTATTGAGCAGTTACATTAAAATAGTTAATATTTGCTATAAGTATATGTGATTATTTAGAGTGTTGACAAAGCTCTCTGTTTTCATGCATAATCATTCAAAATTAACAAACATTAAGAAAAAACAAAGAAAATAATAAATGATATTTTATCTCCCTATGATAAGCGCTTTTATCTGTTAAGTGTTTGAGCTGTTTATGATAATAATTATCTATCTATAAGGCTAGAGAGTTTATTTTAAAAAATGACTAGTTAATTTTAGATAGCTAATTCGGGTGAGTTTGAAAGTCTCTGATAAAGTATTTGAAAAATACTTTATAAAATATAGGCTAAATTTTTCTGCCAATATCAAAGAAAGACTTGCTTTAAATAAATCGTGATACCTATTGATATCCTTTCTAATATAGCGTTTCCAAATGATTCGTGAACAGCCAAAGCTCTGAGAGACTTATTGGGAAACAATTTTTACTTTACATTTCAAATGGAACCGCTATACCTATAAATTTTGCTGCTATGAAAATACAATTATCTAAAACCCAGATTAAAATGATGCTTCTTCAGATACACCAGGTAATTGAAGTTTTCCATCTGTCTAAAGAAATCGACAAACTTCAAAAATAAATTATTGGCATTGACTGGGAAAAAATTGGGAATAATCGAGTTTAAAATACTAAGCTGTTTGCGATTTTAATTTTTTTAATCGAAAGCCTTGCAGGAAGAGTTCTGAGCTTTAAAAATCCCAATTAAAATGCACATCAGCTTACCACCTCCAGTGACCTCCTTTCTGTATATTGAACGTTGAAAATAGCACAGTCATGGATAATCTTACCAAGTATCAAATTATAGCAAATATCAAAGAGAATGCAAAAACAATCATTTATCGCGGCATTAGAGAACGAGATCGAGAGCAATTTATTCTCAAAATGATGAAACAGGAATATCCAGAGCTCAAAGAGATAGCTCGATTTAGACACGAGTATAAAATAAGGAAAAACTTGGTTTTAGCCGAGGTAGTCAAAGCAATCAGTCTAGAAAAATATAATAATGCCTTGACTATGATTTTAGAAGATATTGGGGGTAATTCATTAGATATTTTCTTAAAAGAGGGTCAATTAGCCATTAAAGAATTTCTCAAAATAGCCATTAAAATAACTTCAGCATTGGGAAAAATTCATAAAGCTAATATTATTCACAAAGATATCAATCCCTCTAATAT